>JBKPDB010000168.1:0-11215 GCA_046727655.1 Actinomycetota bacterium | reverse complement strand
GGATGCCGCTCGCGAACGAGCGCGAACGACTCGACGAGCTGCGGGACGCGCTTGCTCGCATTGAGGTGCCCGAAGCAGCCGAACAGCGGGCGTCCGTCCACCTCGGCCGGTTCGAGATCCGGCATCGGCCACGCCGGATGGGGGATCCGCCAGATCGGAGCGTGGTATCCCGCCTCGCGGGCGCGGTCGTGCACGAATCGCGAATGGACGATCAGACCGGTCGCATTCGCCAGCACTTCGCCGGCGAGCGGGAAGGCGTCGGGGCTCGTCTCCCACGGAGGCGGAACGCGTCCGTCGAGCACGCCATGAGCAACAAGGCGGCCGGGCACACCGGCGTCCCGTTCCATCGCGGCGAGGTACGCAGGCCCGTCCTTGCGCCCGATCGTGAGGCCCGCGACGAGGTGGTGGAGGACGAAGTCGTGGAGCACGACGACGCCCGGCCGCCGCTCGAGCGCATCCACGATCCACCCGTGGGCTTCGGGGTCGTTGCCGACGTGGTAGAGCGCGACGTCGGCTGCGACGGGACGCGTGCGGCCGCGGCGGACGACGTCGACGTCGATCAGCCGTCGGAGCGCAGGCAGCAGCAGCGCGGAGTAGTCCGCGATGCCCGAGCGTTCAGGCGGAAGCGGCGAGAAGTAGGCGACTCTCAACTCAGCAGGCGTTCGATGGTGTCGTCCCACGACACGCGACGGGCGAGCTCCCTGCCCGCGCGCCCCCACGCCTTGGCGTCGTCGACGTGCTCGCGCAGCCACGCACACGCCTGGGCGAGCTCGACTGCGCGCGGTTCGCAGACGAGACCGGTTCGACGGTCGGTGACGACCTCGAGCGGCCCGCCGGCGTCCGTCGTCGTGACGACCGGCTTCCCGGCAAGGAACGCTTCGTAGGGAACCATCCCGAAGTCCTCGTCGACGGGTGCGTAGTAGACGGCGAGGCAACGTGCGTAGAGCGCCGCGAGCTCCTCCTCGTCGACGCGTCCGGTGAACCGTGCGCGGCCGTCGAGGCCGTGTCGGCGGGAGAGATCCTCCAGCCGCGCGCGGTCGGGCCCGTCGCCGACGATCACGCACCGCAGGGTCGGCTCTGCCGCGAGCGCCTCGAGCAGCAGCTCGTTTCGCTTCGCGCGGTCGAGCCGCCCGACGGAGAGGACGAAGTCGTCGTAGCTCTCGGTGCGGTATAGGAGCTCCTGCGGCGGATGCGGCATCACCTCCGCGTGGAGGCCGGTCGACCGCTCGAGCCGGTCGGCGACGTTGCGCGACGTCGCGAACAGCTTCTTCGCCTCGCCGAGTGCGACGCGGTCGAGGCGCTGGACAGCGCGACGCGTCGCGCGATCCTCGGCGCTCTCGCCGAACTGGCCGAGCTCCGTGCGGTCGAGCTCGTAGGCCTGGCGGAACTGATGCAGGAGCCACACGACCTTGTTCGGGTGTCGAACGGCGTACGACGGAAACTTCGTCGCGATGACGAGCTCGATCGCGCGGCCGTCGGCCTCGGTCAGGTCGAGCAGGCGCCAGAGGAACGCCTGCGACAGCACGCGCTCGCCCGGGTACCACTTGTACGGAACGGTGACGAGATCGGTCTCGTGCCCGCGCTCGCGCAGCTCCGTCACGAGGTCGTCCGCGAAGATCTCCGCGCCGCCGCGAGCGAACGGCACCTGAGGCGAGCAAACCGCGATTCTCATCGCGGAGACTTTCTAGGTGCACGGGCGTGTGCAAGGGTCCCGCCACGCCCGCCCACCGACAGCGTACGGCGGACATCGTCACACGTCCGTGACCGAATGGGATCGAGATCGTGTCTACCCATGCGCCGGCGTTCGTGCGAGTAGCGCGTAGTCGAGTGCCGCGAAGAGAACCTCGTTCAGGCGCCGGACGTTGGCCGCGATCACTGGGTCGTCGGGCTCCGTGAGACGTTCTGCAGGCTCGTGCAGGAACCGCGTCTCGGTCGACGCGAAGCCCGCCTGCCGGGCGAGCAGCTCGAGCGTTTCCGGAACGAGCGGCTGAGCATGCGTGAGGTCTGCGAAGTAGTGGCGCAGTGCGAGCGGCGAGAGCGGATTGATCGTCTCCGCGACGAGCAGGCCACCGGGGCGCAACTTCGCGGCGGCGAGCTGAAGAGAACGCACGAGCACTGCGGGCGGCAGATGCTCGACCACCTGGGCCATGAAGATCCCACCGAGCGACCGGTCCTCCGCCGCCTCGAGGTGCTGGACGATGTCGGCCTGCGTGACGTCGAGACCTTCGCCGCGCGCGTACGCAACCATGTCCGCGTCCGCGTCGATTCCGCGAGCGGCGATCCCGGCATCGCGGAGCAGCGAGAGGAACTCGCCGCGACCGCAGCCGATATCGAGCACCGGCGCCGCGTCTCGGAAATCGCCAACGTAGTGACGCTGTCGCTCGCGGATCGCGTCGACGCTCCCGCGCATGCGGCTCTCGAACGCGAAGTAGTCCGGAAGGGCGGCGGCGGCCGGCTGCGCTGCGACCGTCACCGCGGGTGCCGGAGCGGGCGCGCCGGCAACGCCCCGCCGCTCGACCCGCGCCAGCCGCTCCTCGAGCTCGCGCAAGAGCCGCTCCGCCTCCTCACGAGCCCTCGCATTCGCGTCGGCTTCTTCGGACAGCGCGTCGACGAGCTTCAGGACGGAGTCGTTGAACACGCGCTGATCGGCGGCGAGCGGCTCGACGTACCAGCGCATGAGCTTCCGGAGAAAGCGCTTGACGATCCCCTTCGGGCCGCCGCCTGCGTCCCGCTCCGCGGTGACGGGCCAGAAGCGCTCCGCCAGCGCACGGGTGGCGGCGAAGTCTGCGCCACGGGCATCGCCGGTCGGAGCACCGCGACGCAACTCCTCGCGGAGGCGCTCGAAGAGCTCTTTGACGTCGAGGTCCGACGACGAAATGCCTGCAGGCGCCGGGTTTTTTGCTTCCGGCCCGGACATCCACAGGATTGTACGGGGTGCGCCTGTCAGTGGAGTGCGCGCACGTATTGCCACGCCTGCGCCAGACCGAGCTGACGCAACGCGAAGAGGATCAGCGCATAGATCGCGAGGCCGGCGGCCGCTGCGGGGACGGCGCTGAATACCAGCGACGCGCCTCCGAACGCAAGGGCCGTCGATGCGCCGACGAGCAACGACAACCTGCCGAGCCCATATGCCGAGAGGAGCAGCACCCGCGGCGCGAGCGACGCCATCAACCCGACCACCAGCAGCAGCGTCGAGATGCCGAGCGCCACCGTGACGCCCGTGAGCCCCCACAGCTCGCGGCCCGCGATCGAGATCGGGATGTCGACGATCAGCGTCGCCACGGCGAGCGGAATCAGAAACCGTGTCCGGTGCATGACGAACATCAGCGGATACGTGATCGAAAAGGTGGCATTCGCGACCATCCACGGGGAGAGGTAGACGACGAGCCGCCCGAGCTGGTCGCCGACGTCACCAGAGAACGCGTCACCGAGGACCGCCGTCACGACGCGGCCGCCGAGGAGCGCCACGAGCCCGGCCGCTGCCCCTACAAAGGCCAGGGAGACCCACGCTGAATGGACGACGTGCTCGGCCGCGCTCTCGGCGTCGAGACCGCGCCGCGTGAGGGGCGCCGCCGAGATAAGCGCGAGCGAGAACGCCGTGGCGCTCGTGAACGTCGCCGCCAACAGGTACGCGTACGAGAGGCTCGTCACGCTCCCCTCGCCGGTGCCGGCGGCAAACCTGAGCGCGATCACATAGAGCCCCTGGATCGCGAGCGGCACGGCCGCCCCGTAGAGCAGACGCCACAGCCGCCGGCCGACCGCGAGCGGCACCCCGCGGTGGCGCCGAATCCGGCTGCCCTTGACGACGAGCGCGACGGCAGGAATGCCGACCGCGATCGCACCGTTCAGCGCAACCCCCCAGGCAAGCGACTGCAGCCCGTGCGCGTCCGCGGCCAACACGAAGAAGACGACTCCCGCGAGGCCGCCGACCGCGAAACCGGCTGCCGCCGGGATATAGCTGTCCCGAGCCGCCAGCGCGCTCGCAGCGAGCGACGCCAGGAGCTGCGCGAACGCGGCCGGAATCAGCCACGGCAGCGCATCCGCCGCGACGGCGGCCGACTCCTCCGGCAGACGCCCCGTGATCAACTCGCCCCAGAAGTCGGCGAAGGCGACGGTCACGATCGTCGCCGGGACCGCAATGACGAGGAACGAGATGACGTAGGCGCGGAACTCCTCGCTCAGGCGGCCTTCGGCTTCCGCACGCGTCAGATCCGGCACCACCACCATGCGGAAAGCCTGTGCGCCGAGCACGAGCACGAGGTACACGCCGTAGGCGGCGAGGAAACCGTCCGTCTCGAAATTGCGGCCGAACTTGTGCGCGAGAAATGCGCCTGCGATCGCGCCGGCGAGGCTCAGTGCGATATATGAGAGTCCTGTGAGGGCGCCGCTTCGAACGGCACTCCGGCCGCGCTCCGGGCTACCCTTGGGCTGCTCGCCGGCGGGCACCGCTGCATGAAATCAGACCTACGTGACTCCACCTGGACGGACGACGCGCTCGCCGAACTGCGCAACGACTACGGCGAGTTCTTCTCGGGTCGGACGTGTCTCGTCACCGGCGCCGACGGCTTCATGGGCTCCCACTTGACGGAGGCGCTGGTCCACCTCGATGCGAACGTCCACGCCTTCGTGCGCGCGACGTCGAGCGGCGCACTGAACAACATCGGCGGCTTGCGCGAGGACGTCAAGGTGCACTTCGCCGACCTCACGGACAAGACGTCGGTCGACTACCTCGTTCGGGAACTGCTCGAGGCGCCCGACAAGCCGTACATCTTCCACCTCGGCGCGCAGGCGCACGTGGGGGAGTCGTGGCACCGGCCGTACGAGACCGTGATGGCGAACACGCTCGGCACGCTGAACCTGCTGCAGTCGATCGTCGACCACAAGCTCGAGCTGGAGAAGTTCGACACCGCTGGGACCTCCGAGGAGTACGGGAACCCGCGCGAGTCGGTCGCGCACCACCACGACTTCGACGACGAGGGCGGGCTGATCCTGCACGAGCGCTCGCCCATCAATCCGAAGTCGGTCTACGCGACCTCGAAGGTTGCCGCGGACTTCCTGACCATGAACTACCACGACGCGTTCGGCGTGCCCGGCGTCGTGACGCGGATGTTCAACAACTACGGCCCGCGACAGAACCCGCGCTACGTGACCGGGACGATCATCACGCAGGCGCTCACTCGGGAGACGGTCGAGCTGGGGCAGCTCGATCCGATGCGGGACTTCTGCTTCTGCACGGACGGCGTGCGCGGCCATCTGATGGTTGCCGCCCGCGGAATTCCCGGCGACCTCTACGTCTACGGCCAAGGCAAGAACGTCTCGATGGGCGACTGGGCCGAGCTGATCCTGCGCGTCGGGCGCGAGCAGGGCTACTGGGATGCGCGTGAGCTCGTCTCGACGCCGGAGCGGTTCCGTCCGGGCGCGAGCGAGGTGATGGCCCTCCGCGTCGGGTTCGAGAAGCTCAATCGGGAGACCGGCTGGCAGCCGCACGTGTCCTGGGAAGAGGGGATCGCGAGCACGATTGCGTGGTACGCCGAGAGTCGCGCGCGCTGGATCGGGCGGGTGGACTGGCTCGCGCCGACGCGCGCCCCCGCATGAGGACGCTCGTCACCGGGGGCGGCGGGTTCCTCGGCTCTCACCTCGTCGAGCGGCTCGGGGGGGAGGGGCACGACGTCATCGTCCCGCGACGTGCCGACTATGACCTGACGAGGTGGGAGGACGCGGAGCGATTGTTCCGCGAGACACAGCCGCAGCGCGTCTTCCATGCCGCGGGAGAGGTCGGCGGCATCGGCGCGAACCGCGCGAGCCCGGGCAGGTTCTGGTACGCGAACCTGATGATGGGAGCGCACATGCTCGAGCTCGCGCGCGAGCACAGTGTCGAGAAGCTCGTCATCGTCGGCACCGTGTGCGCGTATCCGAAGTTCTCACCGGTTCCATTCAGCGAGGACGACCTCTGGGACGGGTATCCCGAGGAGACGAACGCTCCGTACGGCGTCGCGAAGAAGTCGATCCTCGTCGGCGCGCAGTCGTACCGCGAGCAATACGGGCTCAACTCGATCTTCTTGCTGCCGGCGAACCTCTACGGGCCGCGCGACAACTTCAACCTCAAGACGTCCCACGTGATCCCGGACCTGATCCGCAAGATGATCGAGAGCCGCGATCGAGTCGCCCTATGGGGTGACGGCTCCCCGACGCGCGAGTTCCTGTACGTCGATGACTGCGTGGAGGGGCTCCTGCTGGCTGCCGAACGCTACGACGGCGCCGAGCCCGTCAACCTCGGTACAGGGACGGAGACTTCGATCCGCGATCTTGCGGAGCTGATCGGCGAGCTGACCGGCTTCGAGGGCGAGATCGAGTGGGATACGTCGATGCCGAACGGCCAGCCGCGGCGCAGTCTCGACGCGAGCCGGGCGCGGGAGCTCTTCGGGTTCGAGGCACGCACGCCGCTGCGGGAAGGGCTGGAGCGGACGATCGCCTGGTACCGCGAGCACGCAGGCGCGGTGGCGGGCACGCCGACGTGAGCTCAGAGGCAGCCGCGCCCCCGAGGGCGATCGTCGCCGCCACGGACCGACTGCGGCGAGCCAACGAATTCGTCGTCGCGATCCGCGCGGCCTACGTCCTCGGCGGCCTGCTCGTCGTGCAATGGCTCGCGCTCCTCGCGCTGGCGCTGACCGTTCGCCACAACGGCTGGCTCTACTACGCGGGCGGCGACCAGCTGTGGCATTACTCGAGCGCGTATCTGCTCGCGCACGGACATCTGCCGCTGAGCCTCGTCGGGTTCGGCTGGTCGATCCTGCTCATGCCGCTGGCGCTGATCGCGGGGCCGAATCTCGTCTCGGCCCTGCCGGGTATCGTCCTCTTCAACACGCTCGTGCTGCTCCCGGCCGCGCTGCTCTGCGTCTACGGGATCGGTGCGCGAATCGCCGGTCGCGTCTTCGGCTACTTCGCGGCCGGACTCTGGATCGTCCTGCCTTACCTCGGCATCCTGTTCGTCGAGCCCGGCTACCACCAGAAGTACACGGAGCTGACGCTGCCGCAGCTGCTCGGGCTGGCGTCCGTGCCGGATTTCCCGGCGATGGTGGCGCTGTTGGTCTCGGCGTACTTCTGCCTACGGGCGGTGGACGCGACGTCGTGGTACGCCGCGGGAGCGGCAGGGCTCGCGGCGGGCTACTCCATCGCCATCAAGCCGTCGAACTCGATCTTCCTCGTGGCACCCGCCCTGTTGCTGCTCGTCACGCGCTGGCGCGCCGTGCTGTGGTTCGCGGTAGGGCTCGCGCCCGCGCTCCTGACGCTCGCGCTCTGGAAGTACCGCGGCCTCGGTGAGCTGGCGGCGGCGCCGGCGGGGCAGGTGCGCGTCGCGGCAGGCGTCGACTCTCTTCTGCACCGAATCCACAACCCGGAGCTGAACAGCTGGCAGCACCTGCACAACGTCTTCCTCGCTTTGCGAGAGCATTTCTGGGTCGCGCGTGTGATGGAGTGGCTTCCGGTTGCGGGAGCGATCGGGCTCCTCGCGAGGTCATGGCGCGCGCTGCTCCTGATTGGGAGTTGGTTCGCGATCTTCTTGCTCGTGAAAGGGACGTACGTTCAGGCGTCCGTCGAGGACGCGAGCTTCTGGCGGATCATGATGCCATCGTATCCCGCCTATCTGATCCTCGCGGCCTCCGTCGTGCTGCTCGTCCCGGGCGTGCGCGCGCGGCCCGCTGCCGAGCCTCTCCGGCTGGCCGGTCGCCGGCTCACCGTTGCGATCGCCGTCGCAGTGGCAGTCTTCGTCGCGCTTCCGCTCGGGGTGATCGCAGCGACACCGCCGCTGCACGATCAGGGCCGACAGGCAGTGGTCGTCGGCGACACCCTGGTGCCGGTCTCCGCGGCAGTCGGGCTCGAAGCCTCCGCCGACGGCGGCGGCGTGCGCCTGTCGTGGCGCAGCCGCGGCTCGAACACTGCGTCCGCCTTCTATCGAGTCCTGCGCTCGAACCAGCCGCGCTCCACCGCCTGCGCCGGCAGGCTCAGGAGTAGCGCCGACGACTGCCGTCTCTACATGGATCTCGTCCCGACCGCGACGCGGTCGCCCTCATTTGTCGACCGCCCAGGCCCCGGCCATTGGACGTACCGGGTGGGCGTCGCCGCGAACTGGCTCGACGACCCCACGCTCGGCGACATCTACGTCGTCAGCCAACCGGTGTCCGTAACGGTCAAGTAGCAGCCCGCCGCGGCGCGGCCTCGCGCTGCTGCTGCTCGAGGAGCGCGAGCCGCTGCGCCAGAATCGTGTTCTGGTCTGACAGCCGCGAGATCACGGTCGAGTAGTGCAGCAGCATGATCAAGATGAACAACGCGCCGATCGCACCCAGGATCGCCGGCGGGTACGTCTCGACGCCGAACCACCCCGCGATCGTGTTGAGGCCGTCGCGCCACAACGACAACGCGAGCAACACCGCGCCCGTCAACAGCCACAGGAGCGCGTAGCGCTCGCGCAGCCGGCGCGAGCGGATCAGCTCGAAGACGACGACGAGCAACAGGAACGACGCGATCGCGGCCGCGATCGAAACGGGTAGTGGAGTCATCGGTGGTGTTCCTCCTCGTAAGGGACTGCGTAACGGCGGAAGAGCCCGACGAAGATCGCGAGCAGCACCTTCGTCATGTAGTAGATCGAGCGCAGAGCGGTGATCGACGACTCGCCGCCTGCACGCTCGCGCATCTCGACCGGGACCTCCTTCAGGCGCAGCCTGTGCTTCACGGACATCACGGTCGCCTCGACCTCGGGATAGTCGTGCGGATAGTCCGCCGCAAAGAGGGCGATTCCCTTGCGGTTGACCGCGCGGAAGCCGGATGTCGTGTCCGTCACCTTCTGACGGACGACGGCCGAGACGACACTTGCGAACAGGCGAATGCCCAGGCGACGCGCGAACGACGACTGGTAACTGCTTCCGCCGGCGAAGCGCGACCCCACGCACACATCCGCCTCGCCCGCAAGGACAGGCGCGAGGACAGCAGGTAGCTGCGACGGATCGTGCTGGCCGTCGCCGTCGACCTGGACGGCGATGTCGTAACCGCGCTCGAAGGCAAACCTGTATCCCGTCTGAACGGCCCCGCCGATCCCGAGGTTGAAGGGCAACCGCAGCACGCGCGCGCCGCGAGCATCGGCGACGGCGGCCGTGCGGTCCACGGAACCGTCGTCGACGACGACGATGTCGAAGCCGGAATCGAACAGCCGGATCTCGTCGATCACGCGACCGACGGTTGCCTCCTCGTTCAGCGCGGGCACCACGGCGAGGCGCTTCAGCTCCCCGAGCTGCGCGAGCACCGCGGCGGGCGGCGGGCTCGGAGCCTCGGCCAGCTCAGCCATGCGCGGCCACCGGTGTCGAAACGCCTACGAGCTCGAGGATCTGGCGCGCGCGGTGCGCGTACGTGTGCTCGTCGAGCACCCGCTCGCGCGCGCGCCGGCCCATCGCCTCGGCCGTGCCCGGATCCTCTAACAGCTCCCGGTAGGCCGCGAGCGCCTCGTCGGCGCTCGCGACGACCCGCACCTCCGACCCAACGTCGAACCACCGCTCCATCCCGTCCTGCGGGTTCGAGACGATGGCTGCGCCCGCCGCGGCCAACTCGAACGGACGGCAGGTTGACGACGCGTACACCGTCGCGTGCGGCCGCCGCGTGATGTCGAGGTTGATCCGCCCGCGCGAGATGGCCTGCGCGAAAACGTTGAACGGGACGTCGCCGAGCAAGCGCGCGTTGCCGATGTCGCCCCGAAAATCGCGGCCGCCGAGGGCGAAGTCGGTCTCCGGATCGACCCTGCTGGGCTCGCCGATCAGCGCCTGCATCCACTCACGGCGGAACTTGTCGCCGTAGCCGTAGAAGAACACGTCGTACTCCTTCTCGACCGCGGCAGGCTGGAACAGCTCGGGATCTGCAGCCCAGAACACAGCCTCCGCCCGTCGTGCCCCGAGCTCGCGCAACCGCTCGAGCCCTCCCTCCGAGTTCGACATCACGAGGTCGTACTCCGACGGATCGGCACCGTGGTAGTAGTTGAAGCCCGTGTCCATGCCGCCGAACTCCGGCAGGCTCATCGGCACGTCGCCGTCGTAGAAGACGACCGGAACGTCGAAGCGCTCGCGAAGCCGCGTCGGCACGCCCCGCAGATGCGCCATCGGGACGGTGAAGACCAGCACCGCCGCGACGTCACGCTCGCGCTCGAGGATCTGCTCGAGATGGCGCTGCCAACGCGGCGTGACGTAGCGCCAGATCGTCCCGCGCGTGAGCTTGTCGGCGAACGTGTCGTCCGGGCTCTCCTCTTCGCGCCGGAGCAGGCTGTCGCCCTTCAGCCGAGCGGCGAGGCCGCGCGCACCGGCGAAGAGCTCCGCCTCGTGGTACAGCGGATTCGGCGCCGTCCGCCACCACGGCGCCTCGATCGCACGGCCGCGATAGGGCGTGACGATGAGGTCGACCCCGACCTCGTACAGCCCCTTCCAGATCTGCCACCAGGCAGGCGTGCAGCCGTAACGGAAGTCGAGGTCGGTCGCGGAAGCGACCGCGAGGATCTTGGGCGCCGCGGGCACGCGCCCAGTATTACGACAACGTGTGTCGGCCTAGTAAGGGCGCCGCCCGACGCTCAGGCGGCGTGCCTGAACGCCTGGCTCTTGAGCCGGGCGTAGACGACGAACCGGTGTGACGCCGAATACAGCGGGTGGCACGCGGTGAGGACGAGCTTCTCGAAGGGGCGAGGGCGCAGGATCCTCCACTCTCTCGAGTCGACGACGCGGTGGTAGTAGACCCGGTATCGGAACGTGCCGTACGGCATCACCAGCGTGATGTCGTCGCCGGGCCGAAGGTCGTCGATGTGGCGGAAGGGATGCAGGTACGTCGTGCGATGGCCGGCGATGGCAATCACACCGCCCGTTCCGGGGACGGATGTCCGCCGGCCCGACCGCGCGTTGTAGTGCCCCGGTCCTTTCTCCAGGTCGCCTTCGGACGTTCCCTCGATCACGACCATGTTCAGGCCGAGGCGCGGCACGATGATCCGGCCGAACGCACGGCCGTCCCGCAGCGACTTCCGGAAGCCAACGGCTCGGGCCCTCAGCGCCGTGGTGGTTGCGGCGCTCCCAGCCCGCCGCGACGCTGCGGGCGACGACAGGTGCTCACTCGCCGACCACTTGCGATCGAGCGCCTTGAGCTCCTTCGAGAGCGCCTGCTGCTCGTGGCGCGTGTAGAGCGACGTGAAGGGCTC
>JBKPDB010000167.1:0-6862 GCA_046727655.1 Actinomycetota bacterium | reverse complement strand
CACCATCGCGTGCGCTCCGCGGCGATCGTTCTCCCGCAGGCGGAGTCGTTCATCGAGTCGAGCCGCGACGCGCTGGCGGCGCGCGCCGGCGTTGCGCACACGTCGGTTTGACGCCGGCTCGTCCGATCCTTGCATCGAGCTGCGCGTTCGCGGCGACCGCCGAGGAAGCGCGCTTCCGGATCGATCGCCCGATCGGAGGACGCGCGGCGCTCGTGATCGCGCTCGACGCCGAAGCGGCCGAGGTCGTCGACCGTGTCGCCGAGCTGCCGTGGCAGGGCGCACGCTTCTTTCGCGGTCCCGACGAGGTCGACCTCGAGCAGGAGCTCGCGGACGCGGACGTCGCGATCATGATCGCGACCGCGGACGCAGACGGCGACGTCGCCGAGGGGATCGCGCGCGCGTGCGCCGAGCGCGGGATCATGACGTCGGGCCTCATCCTCGGCGAGCGCCTCGACGTGGGGCCTGCAGTCTCGGCGCTTCGCCCATACGCGCGCAACTTGATGGTCACCGACGACGAGGACGACGTCGGTGCCGTGTTGACCGCGCTTCGGGCTTGAGCCGCAAGATCGCTGCGCTTCAGGCGATGAAGCGCGAGGGGCGGAAGATCGTCGGCGCCGTTGCCTGGGACGAGGGGACTGCGCGCGTGCTGGACGAGGCCGGAGTCGACCTGATCT
Organism: Actinomycetota bacterium; assembly: GCA_046727655.1. Classification (GTDB taxonomy): domain Bacteria; phylum Actinomycetota; class Thermoleophilia; order Gaiellales; family Gaiellaceae; genus 3-1-20CM-4-69-9. The sequence goes on along the minus strand of JBKPDB010000167.1, from coordinate 6,188 downwards.
CCGTCGGCGACTCGGGTGCCGCGACCTTCGACGAGCTGCTCGCCTTCTGTGCCGCGGTTCGGCGCGGCGCGACCCGCGCGGTGGTCAGCTGCGATCTTCCTGAGCCCGGCGTCGACGCGGCGCGCCTGCTCGTGGATGTCGGCGCCGACATCGTGAAGGTCCAAGGCCTCGAACAGGTGCGCTCGATCGCTGCCTCGGGCATTCCGGTGTTCGCGGAGATCGCCGCCCCTGAAGAGGCGAAGCTCATGGAGGAGGTAGGTGCGGCATTGATCGACTTCCGCCACTCGGGCCCCGAGGCCGGCGCCGAGGCGGTCGCTGCGGTCTCGATCCCCGTGCTCGGCGGGCTCGGGGGCGGCCCGTGGCTCGACGGCCGACTGCGCGCCGTCTACAAGCTCCTCGACGAGCCCATCGTCCGCTACGTGGGCGAGGTACGTGCCGGACGCCCGGTGAGGGGCGACTGATGCCCACCGCGACGATCGACGGCATCGCGACGTACTACGAGGTGATCGGTGACGGGCCGCCGCTCCTGATGTTCTCGCCGGGCGGCTTCAACGCGACGCTCGAGAACTGGAGGTCGTTCGGCATCTACGAGCGCCTCGACCTGCTCGAGCACTTGAACAAGCACTACACGTGCGTGACGTACGACCGTCGTGAGGCCGGCCGCTCCGGCGGCCGCGTGGAGCGGATCAGCTGGGGCGACTACGCGGCGCAGGGAAGCGGCCTGTTGGACGAGCTCGGGATCGGTGAGGCGCGGTTGATGGGCGGCTGCATCGGCTGCTCGATCGCAGCGGCGTTCGCCGTCGCGCATCCGGAGCGAACGATGAGCATCGTGCTGTACTCACCGGCGGGCGGACCGAGATATCGCATCACGCAGCACGCCCGGTTCGCGGAACACATCGCATTCGTCCGCGAGGAGGGATTGGCGCAGGTGGTCGAGCTCGCGACGAGCGACGACAAGACCTTTGCGCAGGACCCACGCGTCGGTCCGTGGGCCAACGTCATTCGGAACGATCGGGCGTTTGCGGAAGACTACGCGCGTCGGGAGATCGAGCATTACGTCGCGCTCCTGGAGGACTGGGCTGACAGCCTGTTCGACCGCGACACAGTCCCCGGCGCAGAGCCGGAGGACCTGTTGAAGCTCGACATCCCGGCTTTCGTCGTGCCGGGAGACGATCCGAACCACGCGACGTCGGCCGCGAGATATCTCGAGGAGTGTCTGCCTCGGTCCGAATACTGGGACGTTCCGGTCGCCGAGCAGACCGAGGACACCGCTCCGGCGCGCGTCTTGCAGTTTCTTCAGAGCAGCGATTCGCCTCGCTCGAGCGCGGCGATCTGATCCAACCGCTTCTGGTGCCGCTCGCCTCTGAAGGACGTGGCGAACCAGGTCTCGAGAATCTGGTCGGCAAGCTCAGGGCCGACGATCTTGGCGCCCGTCACGAGCACGTTCGCGTTGTTGTTTCCGCGCGCGATCTCTGTGACGAAGAGGTCGAGGCAGAGGCCCGCACGGATCCCGCGGATCTTGTTGCACGCCATTGCCTCGCCCGACCCGCTGCCGCCGATCACGATCGCGTAGTCCGCATGTCCGTCGAGCACCCTGCGGCAGACGTCCTCGCAGAGCGGCGGATAGTCGACGACCTCGTCACCGACCTTCGGTGCGCGATCCTCGACCTCGTGCCCGTGCGCCTCGAGCCAGCCGATGACGTGGTTCTTCAGCTCGACGCCGTTGTGGTCAGCCGTGATCGCGATGCGCATCTCAGACGAGCTCCTGCAGATCGTCGACGCTCATCTGCTCCATGAGCGCGGGCAGCTGCTCCACGAGCGGCATCGCGACGCCGGCCTCCGCGGCAAGGGCGAGCGCGACCTCGAGATCCTTCTGCGGCCAGCGAAGCCGCTGGCGCCCCCACTCGGCGAGCGGCCCGTTCGCACCGCTCCCGACTCCGAGCGCCTCGCGGAGCGTCGCCGGCTCGACGCCGAGCGCGCGGCCGAGCCTCTGCGCCTCGAGGTCCGCGCGCAGGCACGCCCAGAGGAGGATGTTGTTCGCCGTCTTCGCGACCTGCCCCGAGCCGACGTCGCCAACTCGTACGACCGCGTCGGTGAACGGCTCGCACGCCGCCCGCACCGCGTCGACGACCTCATCCGACCCCCCGCAATAGAGGACGAGCTTGCCTTCCTCGGCGCCGCGCTCGCCGCCGACCATCGCGGCGTCGATGACATGCACTCCGCGCTCGGATCCCAACGCCGCAAGCTCGCGGCACGTGTCCGGACGAACGGAGGCACAGACGGCGATCACAGAACCGGCTTCCGCCCCGGCAAGGGCTGCGGATACGGCTTCCCGGGCCTGGGCGTCGTCCACGACGACGACCAGCGTGAGATCCGAGCCCGCCGCAACCTCCGCCGGCCCGCCCGGGTCGGAAGCCCCGCGTTCGACGAGCGGGCCGCGGGCCTCCGGCGCCGGGTCGTAGACCGCGACCGGCCGCCCCGCGTCGAGGAGGTGGCCCGCGATCGCGCTTCCCATCCGCCCGCAGCCGAGGAGACCGAGGCGTTCAAGCCTGCGGATCAATGGTTAGACCATAAACTACGGTGCGATGGCGCGCTGGGGCTCCGACGTGATGGTCGACGCCATCAAGGCCTGCGGCTTCCGGTACGTCTCGCTGAATCCGGGCTCCTCGTTTCGAGGGCTGCACGACTCCCTCGTCAACTACGGCGGAAACGAGCCGGAGATGATCACCTGCAACCACGAGAAGGTCGCCGTCGCGATCGCCCACGGCTACGCGAAAGCCTCGGGCGAGCCGATGGCCGTGATCCTCCACGACATCGTCGGCCTTCTCCAGGGGACGATGGGCATCTACTACGCCTACATCGACCGCGCGCCGATCGTCGTCTTCGGCGGCACCGGCCCGATGGCGTACGACCGCCGGCGGCCGAACATCGACTGGATCCACACAGCGAACATCCAGGGCAACGTCGTCCGCGACTACACGAAGTGGGACGACCAGCCCCATTCGGTCGGCTCGGTGAGCGAGAGCATCATGCGCGCCTTCCGAGTCGCGAGCGCTCCGCCGCAGGGGCCCGTTTACATCGCACTGGACGCCGGGCTCCAGGAGCAGCGGCTCGACGGGAACGTCGAGGCGCCGAACTTCGCACGACTTTCTACCCCTACCTCGATGGGGCCCGATCCGACCGCGCTGCGCGAGCTGGCGCAGATGCTCGCCGCCGCGGAGCGGCCGATCATCGTCGCCGGCTACGCCGGGCGGGACCCGAACGCCTTCGGACAGCTGGTGGAGCTTGCAGAGCTCCTCCGAGCGGGCGTCGTGGACACCGGCTGGCGGCTCAACTTTCCGAACCGCCATCCGCTGAACGCGACCGGCTCCAACGCGATCGAGGAGTCCGACTGCGTTCTCTTCCTGGACGTCAAGGACATGGGCAAACCGACGCAGAAGCTCGACAAGACGACGCGGCGGATCGAGAGCCAGATTCCAAGCGAGGCGAAGATCCTCGACCTCGGCTTCAACGAGGTCGGCATCTCCGCGTGGTCTCACGACTTCGCCCAACTGCACGAGTCGGACCTGCAGGTCACGGCCGACACGGCCGTCGCGCTCCCGCTGTTGCTCGAACTGTGCCGGGAGCACGAGCAGCCCGATCGCAGCGCCTGGCGCGCCCGGGTCGAGGAGCTGCACGACGAGACGTGGGCCGGCTGGAACGCGCAGGCCGAGCGGGAGGCCGAACTCACTCCGATCGCCACATCGCGGCTCGCAAACGAGGTCTGGGCCGCGGTGAAGGACTACGACTGGGTACTGACGGCGGGCACGGCCTCCGAATGGGCGACGCGGACCTGGGACTTCGACCGGCCGTACCGGCACCCCGGCCGCAGCCTCGGCACGGCGACGCAGATCGGGATCTCCCTCGGCGTCGCCCTCGCACACAGAGATTCAGGCCGGCTCGTCGTCGACCTCCAGCCCGACGGCGACCTGATGTACGACCTCGGTGCGCTCTGGATCGCGTCGTATCACCGCATCCCGATCCTCGTCGTCATGTTCAACAACCGCGCGTACTACAACGACTGGGAGCACCAGGAGAGGATCGCGCGGTTGCGGGGTACATCGCTGGAGAGGTCGTACATCGGCATGGAAATCGACAAGCCGGCACCGGACTTCGCCGCGGCGGCACGCGCGCTCGGGTGGGAGGCCGAAGGACCCATCACGAGCCCCGACGACGTACGCGCGGCCGTCGAGCATGCGGCGCGCACCGTCAGCGAGGAGCGCAGGCCCGCGCTCGTCGACGTCATCTGTCAGCCGAAATGAGGAGGACTCCCACATGAGCACGCAGGCGCCGGAAGAGACAACCCACTACCACGTCCAGAAGAGACGCCGCGCAGACTTCCTCGAGAGCTGGCGGAAGGAGCGAAGGACCGGCGTCCTCCCCGCGCGCGAGCTGCGATTCGAGGAGCGCGAGCCGGGCGTCCGCGTTGCCTATTACGCGGGCTCCGACGAAGGCGCCGCGATGCGAACGAACGACGCGGGCGCGCACGAGCTCGATCCGGGAGCCGAGACGACGCCGCATCGCCACTCGTGGGACGCGATCCTCTTCATCGCCGAAGGCAGGGGCTGGAGCGAGATCGCCGGAGAGCGCGTCGAGTGGAAGCCGTGGGATGCGCTGCATCTGCCCGCGTGGACGTGGCATCGCCACGGCAACGACGGCGACAAGACGGCGCGCTTCGTCAGCTTCTCGTCGGAACCGCTGCTCACGTCGATCAACATGGCGCTGATCGAGGAGGCGGCCGACGGCGCGGATCTCTCTGCACGTCCCTCCTTCGCGCCAGCGCGCGACGGACGGGACACCCACTCGAAGCGGTCGAGCCGCCTCGCGCAGCTGCAGGAGGACATTCGCAATGCGCGCATTCACACCGCCTACGACGACATCACGCTGCGCAACACGCCGCGCGGCTCACGCACGGCGTTTCTCGTCGACGAGTCGATCGGCTACAAGACGTCCGGTTTGACGGCGGCGATGTTCCAGCTCGCACCCGGACAGGCGCAGACGATGCACCGCCATCCCGGGGAGGCGTTCCTGTACGTGATCGAGGGACACGGGCGCAGCTACATCGACGTCGAGCCGGAGGGCGGCCGCGAGTACGACTGGCAGGCGGGCGACATGATCAACGTCGACCACTTCCTCTGGCACGAGCATCGAAACGGCGACCGGGAGCGCCCGGCGCGCCTCGTCCGCGTGCACATGTTCGCGAGCGTGCTCGAGACGATGCGCGCGCTCGCCGATCCGCTCGACCTCTTCAACGAGCGGCCCGAGGACCTCGCCAAGGCCTTCGATCTCTCTGGCTACGAGTGGCCCGACGACGAGCGCCCGACCTGATGCAAGACGAGAAGGAGACACCTGAGGGGAACGGCGACGACGAGGAGATCGGGCCGAGCATCGACCCCGTCGACCCACTGAAGCGTGATCCGGACGAAGGAGAGACGATGCCGGGGCTCGACCCGGTGGTGAGCCCGGTGCCGCCGGAATAGGGTTCAATGGTTAGACCATAGGTGCTATCTTGCGCGGCGCGTGGCTTCGACAGAGGAGGACTGATGGGCGAGTGGCCTGAAGACATCGACGTCCCGGAGCAGGTCTTCGTACCGGACAACGTGGAGGCATCGGAGATCGCGGCCCGCGACGAGTTCAACCGAACCAACCCGCCGATTCGTGGCTTGATCGTGCCGGAGGACCTGCGGACGATCGACCTCGTCAAGCGTCCGTGGCGCAATAACCTCGGCCGGTGGTTCGAGCTGGCCGAGAACCGGGTGCTCTCGGCCCATCTGGCCGAGCTGCCGCCCGGCGGCAACTCCGTCCGCCACCGGCACACGACGGAGGCCTACCTCTACATCGTCAGCGGCGAGGGTTACTCGATCATCAACTACGAAGGAGAGCCCGAGGAACGTGTCGTCTGGTCGGAAGGGATGCTGCTGTCACCGCCGGTGTGGGCGTGGCACCAGCACTTCAACACGTCGGAGACAGAGCCCGCGCGTTACCTGGCGATTCAGGACACGGGCCTGGTCCGGCACATGCGCTTCCACCAGATCGAGCGCCATCCGACGCAGCTGAAGATCGGCGAGGGCATCGACTACGTCGTCGACGCCGTGCCGGCCGGATCAGACCAGCCGGCAGAAGTCACACCTCGTCAGTAGCGGCGGCGT
>JBKPDB010000166.1:0-6636 GCA_046727655.1 Actinomycetota bacterium | reverse complement strand
GACACTGCCGGAGCGACGCCTTTCTGGCGCTCGTTAGCATCGGCCGCGAATGGCGCACACGCTGCAGCGCACGCCTCTCCACGACCGACACGTGGCTCTCGGCGCCCGCATGGTCCCGTTCGCCGGCTGGGAGATGCCGGTCCAGTACGAGGGCGTCATCGCCGAACACAAGGCCGTGCGGACGGACTCGGGGGTCTTCGACGTGTCGCACATGGGCGAGCTCGACGTCGAGGGACCCCGCGCAACCGACTTCCTCCAGACGACGCTTTCGAACGACCTCGCCCGGATCTCGCCAGGCGAGGCGCAGTACACGCTCCTGACGCAAGAGCGCGGCGGCATCATCGACGACCTGATCGCGTACCGGCTCGACGACTTCCGCTACCTACTGATCGTCAATGCCGCCAACCGGAGCTCCGACTTCGAGTGGCTGAAAGAGCACGAGGTTCGCGGATCGGACGTCCGCGACGTCTCTGACGACTACGGCCTGCTGGCCGTCCAGGGGCCGCGTGCGATCGGGCGTCTCGGTCTGCCGCGTGCGCAGGCGTTCACGTTCCAAGAGGCGACGATCGACGGGGTCGACTGCATGGTGAACCGCACCGGCTACACGGGCGAGGACGGATGCGAACTCCTCGTCCCGGCCGAGGACGCGGGCGAGCTCTGGGACGCCGTTCTGTCGCGCGGCATCGTGCCGTGCGGGCTCGGTGCGCGCGACACTCTTCGCCTCGAGGTCTGCTTTCCGCTCCACGGCAACGACATCACACCCGAGACGGACGCCATCTCGGCCGGTCTCGGCTGGTGCTGCGCGCTTGACAAGGACTTCACCGGTGCGCGGGAGCTGCGCGAGATCAAGGCGCGCGGGCCCGAACGAAAGCTCGTCCCGTTCGTCATGGAGGAAAAAGCCGTGCCTCGGCAGGGCATGGCTATTGCCGGCGGCGGCGAGGTGACGTCGGGGACCCATTCGCCGATGCTGGACCGCGGCATCGGAATGGGCTACGTCCCCGCTGAGGCGTCGGCGCAGGGCACGGAGATCGCGATCGACGTCCGCGGTCGCGAACGACGCGCACGGATAGTGAAGAAGCCCATCTACAAGCGAGAGGAGAACGAGTAGGTGGCCGCCACCGAGACGTATCCAGACGATCTGAAGTACCACAAGGAGCACGACTGGGCTCGAATCGAAGACGACGAGGCGGTCCTCGGGATCACGTGGTTCGCCCAGGACGCGCTCGGCGAGCTCGTGCACTACGAGCCGCCGACCGAAGGCGACACGATCTCCAGGGACTCTGCCTACGGCGAGGTCGAGTCGGTCAAGGCGGTCTCCGACGTGATCGCACCCCTCTCCGGTGAGGTGATCGAGGTGAACCAGAAGGTCGTCGACGAGCCGGAGACGGTCAACGCCGACCCGTACGGCGACGGCTGGCTCGTCCGGGTTCGTCTCGCCGATCCCTCCGAAGCGGACAGCTTGCTCGACGCCGAGGCTTACAAGCGGGTCGTCGCAGAGTCGTAGCTTGAGCTACCTCTCTTTGACGGAGCGGGACCGCGAGGAGATGCTCGCGGCGATCGGGGTCTCGTCGATCGACGATCTCTTCCGCGATATCCCCGCGGGCGTTCGCTTCGGCCGTGAGCTCGACCTCGATCCGGCACTCTCGGAACAGGAGCTGACGCGCCACCTCGAGGAGCTCGCCGCGCGGAACATCGACACCGGCCGCGAGCTCTCGTTTCTGGGCGCCGGCATCTACGACCACTACGTGCCGGCGGTCGTCGACGCCGTCCTGCAGCGAGGTGAGCTCCTCACGGCCTACACGCCGTACCAGCCGGAGATGAGCCAGGGCGTCCTGCAGGCGATCTTCGAGTACCAGACCGTGATCTGCGAGCTCACCGGCATGGATGTCTCGAACGCCTCCGGCTACGACGGGACGACCGTCACCGCCGATGCCTGCTTCGTCGCCAAGCACACGACGGGTCGCGCAAAGGTTGTGGTCACCGAGGCGACCAATCCGCAGGTCCGGCAGGTCGTCAAGACCTACGCCCCCGGCTTCGGCCTCGAGGTCGTCGAGGTACCGCACCGGGGCGGAACGACCGACCCCGACGAGCTCCGCCGAGCCGCCGCGGACGCCGCCTGCGTGATCTTCCAGCAGCCGAACTTCTTCGGGTGCCTGGAGCCGGCACCCGACCTCGCGGCCGCGGCCAACGAGGCCGAAGCGATCGCGGTTGCCCACGTCGACCCGGTATCGCTCGGCGTGCTGGAAGCGCCGGGCGCGTATGGCTGTGGCATCGCGATCGGCGAAGGACAGAGCGCGGGCAACTATCAATCCTTCGCCGGGCCGCACTACGGCTTCCTCGCCGCACGGCAGGAACACATCCGCCGCATGCCGGGCCGGATCGTCGGCGAGACGCTAGACGCCGCGGGCAAGCGCGGCTATGTCCTCACCCTGCAGACCCGCGAGCAGCACATTCGTCGCGAGAAGGCGACGTCGAACATCACGACGAACCAGACGCTGCTCGCGCTGGCGGGCCTCGTCTATCTCTCGTGGCTCGGGCCGCAGGGTCTCCGCGAGCTGGGGGAGACCTGCATGAGCCTCGGCGACTACGCGAAGACACGACTCGTGGACGCGGGTGTCGAGCTCGCGTTTCCCGAACAGACAACATTCAAGGAGTTTGTCGTGCGCGTCGGACGGAACGCGAAGGACGCGATCCGCGCCGCACGCGAGCAGGGCGTCCATCCCGGGTACGCGCTGGGGCGCGACTACGAAGGGCTCGACGACGCGCTGCTCGTTGCCGTCACGGAGCGGCGCACGCCGCAGGACATCGACCGCCTGGCAGAGGTGCTGAGCTCCCGATGAAGCTGATCTTCGAGAAGTCGCAGCCTGGTCGCCGCGGCGGGGAGCTCCCGCGCTACGACTTGCCGGCGGCGGCTGTGCCCGACGAGCTACGAAGAACCGAGCCGCCGCGTCTCCCGGAGCTCGCCGAGCCCGAGCTCCTCCGGCACTTCACCGAGCTCTCGACGCGCAACTTCGGCATTGACACCGGGTTCTACCCGCTCGGCTCCTGCACGATGAAGTACAACCCCCGCGTCAACGAGCGCCTCGTGATGCTGCCGGGGTTCCGCGACCTGCATCCCCACCAGGAAGAGGACGGCGCCCAAGGGGCACTCGAGCTGATGTGGCGGCTCCAGCAGGCGCTGATCGAGGTGTCCGGGCTGCATGCCTGCTCACTCCAACCCGCCGCCGGCTCTCAGGGTGAGCTCACGGGCCTGATGTTGATGCGCGCGTACTTCGAAGATCGCGGTGAGGGCGACCGGCGCGACACGATCATCACCGCCGACACCGCGCACGGGACCAACCCCGCCAGCGTGACGATGGCGGGCTACAAGCTCGCCAAGGTCGACACGGACAAGCGCGGCAACCTGGACGTCGGGCACCTGCGCGACCTCGTCGACGACCGGACGGCGGGCCTGATGCTCACGAATCCCTCGACGCTCGGGCTCTTCGACGAGCACATCGAGGAGGTTGCGGCGATCTTCCACGAGGTCGGCGCGTTGCTCTATTACGACGGGGCGAATCTCAACGCCGTGTGCGGCATCTCGCGGCCGGGCGACATGGGGTTCGACATCATCCACATCAACCTGCACAAGACGTTTTCGCAGCCGCACGGAGGGGGCGGCCCCGGCGGCGGTCCCGTCGTCGTCCGTGACCGGCTGGAGCCGTACCTCCCGGTGCCCGCGATCGTCGACGACGGCGACAGCTTTCGGCTCGACTACGACCGGCCGAAGTCGATCGGCAAGGTGCGCGGCTACACGGGGCCCTTCGGCGTGTTCGTCCGGTCGTACGCGTACATCCGGTCTTACGGGCCGGGCCTTCGGGAGATGTCCGAGGCGGCGGTCCTCAACGCCAACTATCTCCTCGCCCTGCTGAAGGAGGCGTACGACCTTCCGTTCGACCGCCTCTGCATGCACGAGTTCGTGCTGAGCGCGCGGACGCTCAAGCGCCAAAATGGAATCTCTGCGCTCGACGTCGCCAAGCGCCTCATGGATTACGGGTTCCATCCGCCGACTGTCTACTTCCCGCTCGTCGTGCCGGAGGCTTTGATGATCGAGCCGACCGAGACGGAGGCGAAGGAGACCCTCGACGAGTTTGCCCACGCGATGCTCGCGATCGCCCGCGAAGCGGTCGACGATCCCGACACGATCCGCGCGGCGCCGCACGACCGCCCGGTGCAGCGGCTCGACGAAGTGCTCGCGGCGAAACGAGCGATCGTGCGCTACGGCTTCGAGCAACATCCCGATCTCGGCCACGAACCGACACAGCCGCGGCAGCTGGAGACGCAGAAGGGCGCGTGAAAGCGGCGCTAGGCGGCGAGCGGCAGCGACAGCTGCGTGAGCCCGAGCCGCTCGAAGACGCGCTCGACTTCCGCCGCGACGGGCTCGAACTGCTCTGACGGCCACACGTGGGCGTCGTCGTCCAGCTGCAGCTTCACAAGGAGCTTCTCCAGGACGCCGTCCCCGGAGCGCACCAGAACGGTTTGAGCGTACGAGCGCGCCCACACCTCGTGAACTGCCTGGAAGTAGCGCTGACGACCGTGTCCGCCGGGGAGTGGCCGCACCTCGAGCCGTGCTGCCGCCTCACGCCAATGAGCAAAGGTGGGGTGCACCTTCGACGCCCAGGCCCGCGACTTGCGGTCGTAGTGGATCTGGTGGTCGAGCAGATGTCCGAGCTCGTGCAAGAAGCCGAGCGTCGCTCGTCCACCGAGCCGCGACACCCGAACGTCGATGGGATCCCTCTTGCGAAATCGGTATGCACCGGCCTCGCTCGTCGTCGCCGTTGTCCGGACCGGAACCGGCTCGAGGTCGGAGCGCAGGCAATGCATCCGGGACGCGGCCGCGAGGGCGCGCTGCAGCTCCGGCATCAGCTTGCTCCGTCGCGGCAGTGCAACGACTTCCTCCAGCGGACGCAACCGAGGCTTTCCTCCGCGCGCAACGCAGCTGGGGTACCGGCGTTGTCCCACGGGTAAATACTCGGCTGCCGGTCGGACGGAGTTGAGCATTGAAGGCTGGTTGGACATGAAGCGCGCAGAACATACTTCACCCGTGCACGACGTAACGAACGGCGGGTTCGCAAGACTGTAGAAAGGAACCCGAAAAGGAGAAAGATGACGAAGGTCCGAAAGACAGAGGAGCAGTGGCGGACGGAGCTGACGCCCGAGCAATATCGCGTCTTGCGCGAGAAGGGCACCGAGGCGCCGTTCACCGGGGAGTACGACCACCTCTTCGAACCGGGCACGTATCGGTGCGCCGGTTGCGGCACCGAGCTGTTCAGCTCGGAGACGAAGTACGACTCCGGCTGCGGCTGGCCGGCGTTCTACGCTCCGGCCGAAGAGGCCGCGATCGACGAAGAGGTCGATACGACGCACGGCATGATCCGGACGGAGGTCATGTGCTCGAATTGCGGCGGTCATCTCGGCCACGTCTTTCCCGACGGGCCGGCTCCGACCGGCCAGCGCTACTGCATCAACTCGGCAGCATTGAAACTGAAGGAGGACTAGTTGGAGAACAAGGCAACGTTTGGCGCGGGGTGCTTCTGGGGCGTCGAGGCCGCCTTCCGGCAGCTGGACGGCGTCACCGGCACGCGTGTCGGGTACACGGGCGGCACGCTGGAGAACCCGACGTACGAGGACGTGTGCTCGCACACGACCGGTCACGCGGAGGTCGTCGAGGTGAGCTATGACCCGGAGCGAGTGACCTACGAGCAGCTGCTCGACGTCTTCTGGCGCAAGCACGACCCGACTCAGCTGAATCGTCAGGGCTGGGACATCGGCGACCAGTACCGCTCGGTGATCTTCGTCCACGACGCCGAGCAGGAGGAGGCGGCGCAGCGGTCGAAGACGCTGGAGCAGGTCAACTGGTCCGCTCCGATCGTGACGCAGATCGAGCCGGCCGAGACGTTCTACGAGGCGGAGGACTACCACCAGCAGTACCTCGAGAAGCGCGGCCGCTCGACGTGCACGTCCGCGCTGCGGCGCTCCGCCGCCGCGAGCTAGAGCGAGCGCAGCAGAGCCTCGACATCCTGGTCGCCGAGTGCGGCCATGAGCCGGCCGTCGGCCGCGAGCGCGTCCTCTTGGAGCGCGCGCTCGCGGCTCGTCGCCTCATCGGGGGCTCGCATCGCTATCCCGCGCACCGTCCCCGCGAGGAGGACGAGCAGGGCGAACCTGTACTCGAGCCGAAGGTCTTCCACCGAGTAGCCGCGCACGCCGTGCCTGGAGAGGAGCGTCACGTAGCGCTCGAACAGCTCCGGCTCGGCGGCACGTCGGTCCTCGATACTGAGAGATCCCGAGAGGAACATCGCCACATCCCAGGCCGGTGACCCGACCGAGACCGTCTGCCAGTCGAGCACGGTAACTGAGCGGCCGCTGCCGCGGGCATCGAAGATCATGTTGTCGAGGTGGAGATCTGCGTGGATGAGCGTCTTGCCGCGCGCTTCGAGCGCGCCGGCAGCGGCACCGAGGCGTGAGCGAAGTTGTTCGACCGTCCTGAGAGGACCAGGCGGGAGGCGCGGGCCGTATTCGCTGACGAAGTGGTCGACCTGCGCCGCATACCGCTTCTGGCGCGTGTGCGGATCGGGACCAGAGCGCGGGAATCGACGG
>JBKPDB010000165.1:0-6366 GCA_046727655.1 Actinomycetota bacterium | reverse complement strand
GGTCCGCACCGTCGTCATCTATCTCGTACTGACCCTGATCGCGATCCTGTTCGCGGTGCCGTTCCTCTGGAGCGTGCTGACGTCGTTGAAGCCGCTCTCCGAGACGCTCTCGTTCACGTTCCTGCCGAAGACCTGGACCGTATCCGCCTATCACTCGGTCTTCACCGAGTTCAGCTTCGGCCGATACACGCTGAACAGCGCTATCGTCGCGGCCGCGGTGACGGTGGCCAACGTCTTCCTCGCCTCTCTCGGCGGCTACGCCTTCGCGCGGCTCCGCTTCCCCGGCCGCGAGCTTCTCTTCCTGCTCGTGCTCGGGACGCTGATGATCCCCGACCAGCTGCGGCTGGTGCCTGTCTACCAGTTGCTCGTCAACGTGCTGCCCAAGTACCTGCACGTCACGCTCGTCCCGAGCCGGCTCGGCTTTATCCTGATCAACCTCGTCAGCGCGGCCAGTCTCTTCCTGATGCGCCAGTACTTCCTGACCATCCCGCGCGACCTCGAGGAGGCGGCCAAGCTCGACGCTGCCGGGTACTTCAAGACCTTCTGGGCCGTGATGCTGCCGCTGGCCGGTCCCGCGGTCGCAGCCGTCACCATCCTCACCTTCCAGGGGACCTGGAACGGCCTCTTCTGGCCGCTCGTCATCTTCCAGGACCCGTCGCTCTACACGTTGCCGATCGGCATCGCGAGGTTCCACCAGATATACACGACGCTGTGGCCTCAGCTGATGGCGGCAAGCGTGGTCGCGCTCCTGCCAATCGTCGCGCTGTACGTCTTCTTCCAGCGCTACTTCGTGGCCGGGGTGGCGGCTGCGGCGGTGAAGGGATGACGGCGCAACAGGCCTTGAGGCGGGCGGCCATGGACTTCTACCGCCAGTCCTGGCGCCTCGCGGTGTTGAACGCCGTCCTGGCGACGATGATGCTCGCCGTCGCGGCGGTGGCGATCTCGGTGCCGGCCGCAGGCGTGCTCGTCGTCCTCGTGGGTCCGGTTGCCGCGGGAGTCATGTACTGCGCCGTCACGCTCGCAGAGACGGATCAGCTCCGTCTCGGCGACGCCCTCGTCGGCGTCAGGCGCTGCTGGCGCCGAGGCGCGGCGCTTGCGGCCATCCTCGGCGCGGCGGGGCTCGCCGGGTCCGTGGCGGTGCGGGCGTATGCGAACGCCGGGACGTGGGGCTGGCCGCTCGCTGCGCTGGCGCTCTACGTGCTCGCCATCTTCGGCGTCCTGCAGCTCTGGCTCTGGCCGCTCGCTGTCGCCGAGCGCGAGCGCCGTCTTGGCCTCGTCTTCCTCGACTCGGTGCGAGCGCTGGCGCGGCGGCCTCTCGCCTCGCTCGCTCTGGCGCTCGCCCTGCTCGTGGTCAACGTCGCGGGTGCGGCGGCCGCGGTGTTGCCGCTCCTGACACTGACAATCGCTTACTCGTTCCTCGCAGCCGCACATTTCGCCCTTCCCTCGAAACCGCTCGAGGAGGCCTGCTGAGATGGCAAGCGTGAACTACGAACACGTGACCAAGCGCTTCGACGGCACGGTTGCAGTGAACGACTTCCACGTCGTCGTCCAAGACGGCGAGTTCATCGTCCTCGTCGGCCCCTCGGGTTGCGGGAAGACGACTTGTCTCCGCATGCTCGCCGGCCTCGAGCGCGTAACCGAGGGGAGGATCCTGATCGGTCCGCGCGTCGTCAACAATCTGCCGCCTCAGCGGCGAGACGTGGCAATGGTTTTCCAGTCATACGCGCTCTACCCGCATATGACTGTGTACGCCAATCTCGCCTTCGGCCTTCGCAACCTGAACGTGCCGAAGCGAGAGATCGACGAGCGGGTGCGGCGCGCGGCCGAGATTCTCGACATGACCCCCCTCCTGAACCGCAAGCCCAAACAACTCTCGGGCGGACAGCGCCAACGCGTCGCACTCGGCCGCGCGATCGTGCGAGAGCCGGCGGCATTCCTGATGGACGAGCCGCTGTCGAACCTGGACGCGAAGCTCCGTGTCGCAACTCGGGCGGAAATCCTCAAGCTGCAGCGGCGGCTCGGGACGACGACCGTCTACGTCACTCACGACCAGGTCGAGGCGATGACGATGGGCGACCGGATCGCGGTCATGAACGAGGGCGTGCTGCAGCAGGTCGGAACGCCGGAGGAGCTGTACGAGCGCCCGACAAACGTGTTCGTTGCCGGCTTCATCGGCTCGCCCGCAATGAATCTCGTTCCCGCCCCCGCCGTCAACGGCGGCGGCGAAGGGGTTGTGATCGGGTTCCGGCCCGAGCATGTGCACGTGGGCGAGGCTGCTGATCGTGACGGCCTACGGTTCGACGGCCGGGTCGAGGTCGTGGAATATCTCGGCAACGAGAAGCTCGTCCACATCATGCGGCGGGACACGCCGCTCTTGGCGATGGTGCCGGTTGAGCAGCCAGTTGGCGAAGGCGGAGAGGTGACAGTCTCCGTTCCCGCCCACCGAATCCACCGTTTCGACGCCGTTACTACGACGGCGATTGCGTGAACTCGGGCGGCGCCGTGCCAGGGCCGGCGCGCTAAAGCCTCCGCAAGAGCTCGAGTGCTTCAGCCGGCGCGACGACGATGTCGGCCTTCGTTCGGAGCTCTTCAGGGCTCTCGGGTGACGCGACCGCGAGGCGCACTGCCACGTCGAGGCCGTCGAGCGCACGGAAGCCGTCGAGGTCGGTCGTGTCGTCGCCCGCGTAGAGCGCACGATCGAGCCTGCGCTCGGCGAGCAGTGCGCGGACGGCGGTGCCCTTGTTCGCGTCGATCGGCGGCAGGATCTCGAGGACCTTGCGTCCGAACCGCGTGCGGAAGCCTGCGCTGCGTGCAGCGGCGGCGATCCGCTCGAGCTGGACGAGCGCCGCGTCCTCGTCGACCGTCCCGCGGTAGTGCAGCGCGGCAGTGAGCCCCTTGTCCTCGAGGTTCGGCCAGTCGACCTCCTCGAGAAACGCGCGCAGTCGGGCCGTCCAGGCCGGTGCGTCCGGGCTCCTCTCCAGCCCGTGGTTGCCCACGTAGACGACGCCCGCTACGCCGACGATGCGCTCGGCGTCCGCGCCGGCGCGACCGGAGATGCACGCCACCAGGGCATAGCGTGCGGCGAGACGGCGCAGCTCCACCCGCGTCTCCTCCGGAACGCGGGCATCCTCCGGCCGCGGCACGATCGGCGCGAGCACTCCGTCGACGTCGAGGAACAATGCAGCTCGGGATGGATCTTCGGCGAGACGGGCCAGCAGATCCACGCTGCAAGAATAGGCGCGTGCGGCTCGTTCTCATCGGCCTCGCCGCCGGGTTCTTCAGCACGCTGTTCGGAGTCGGCGGAGGCATCGCGATCGTGCCGCTGCTCCTCCTGCTCTGCGCGTTCGACGCGCGCGCTGCGACCGCTACATCGCTCGCGGCGATCGGCATCACCGCGGCCTCCGGGGTCGTCGCGTACGCCGTCCATGGTGATGTCCGACCCGGCTATGCGGCGCTTGTCGGCATTCCGGCTGCGGTTTCGGTGGCCGGCGCTACGGCCCTGCAGCAGCGCGTCCATACGAGGACGATCGAGCTCCTCTTCGCCGCGTTCCTGATCGGGATCGCAGTCTGGCTCTTCGTGAAGTGACGTACGTTCTCGCCGTTCTGCTCGGCCTTGCTGCCGGCGTGCTCGCCGGCATGTTCGGCGTCGGCGGCGGGATCCTCTTCGTGCCGACGCTCGTCGCGCTCGGGCTCGACCAGCACGAGGCGATCGGCACGTCGCTGCTCGCGATCATCCCCACGGTGCTCGTCGGAACGTGGCGGCAGGCCCGGTACGGGAACGTACGCTGGCGCCCAGCCGTCGTTCTCGGCATCGCGGCGGCGGTGTCGGCGCAGGCGGGAGTCGCACTCGCGGAGGCGTTATCCGGGGCGACGCTGCGTCGTCTCTTCGCCGCGCTGCTCGTCGTGGTCGCGGTCCAGATCGCGCTGCGGTCGCGGGGCTCGGACTCGTAGTGCAGCCGGGTCTATCCTGTGGCAAATGTCGAGGCCGGAGGAGGTATGGCTGCCGCTCGTCGACGAGCCCGTCGGAGAGATCGTCGCGCAGATCCAGGCTGAGGATCCGGAGATCGAGCGGCTCGTAGGATCGCCGCATCGAATCCTCGCGTTCAGAACGTTTGCCTACATCCGGGTCGGAATCCTCCTCGGCGAGCTGCTGTTCGAGCAGGAGCGCACACCCCGAGACGCCGACCGCACGTGGGTCGAGGCACTCCTGGACGACCCCAAGCACCACGAGGCGCTCCACCGCGAGGTCCGCGCCGTCGCGGAGGAGATCACAGCGGATCCGAAGTACGCCGACGAGGAGCCGCTCGGCCCTGATGCCGCCGCCCGCGAGCGCTTCCGTGCCTTCGCGCGCAAGCAGCTCGCCGGCGACTGATAGTTGGAGCGGCGATATCCAACTTCCTTTCTTCGGCTGCGCGCGTCTAAGGATTCGATGGTCGCCGGCACCGCGCTCGAGCAGAAGTCTCGCCGTCGGGCCCGGCGGCGCTTGGCCCTGGAAGCGGTCCTCGTCCTGGGGCTGACGGCCGCCGCGCTGGGAGCGATCTACTTCTTCACCGTCGAGAAGGTGGCGAGCCCCTGGCGCGCTGCCGCAACGCGCGTCCAGAACATCTCGCACGCGCCGGGCCTACAGACCGAAGTCGCCGTCGCCGTCAATCCGTCCAACCCGCGTGTCCTCGTCGCCGCCTCGAACGAGACGCTCGAGCCGGAGATTCGGGTCTACAGCTCGACGAACGGCGGCCGCACGTGGCGGTCCGAGCGTGGCCCGCTCCTCAATCCCGACACTTGCGCGTGGGGTGATCCGAGCGTCGCGATCGCTCCGAACGGCCGTCAGTACGTGGCATACACCGAGAAGGGTGTCTGCTCGCAGGGGCCGGATCTGACGCCCTACCTCGTTGTCGCCTCCCGCCCGGGGCCCGGCGACCCGTGGCTCCTCCGGCGCGTCACCAAGCCTGCCGTCCCGTTCGGCTTCGACGACAAGCCCGCGATCACCGTCGGACGCGACGGCGCGGCGTATGCCGCGTGGTCGCGGCTGCTCGGCCGGAAGTACCAGACCACCGTGATCAGCTCGAGCCGGGACGGAGGGAGGACCTGGACGCCGCCGAAGCCCGTCGACCGCCGGCTGGTTCAACCCCAGCTCGTGTCGCTCACCGTCGGAGCCGGTCGCAACCTCTACATCGCCGGCGTCGACGCGAAGGGCATCTGGGTCGGCCGGTCGACCGACGGGGGTCGGCGCTTCAAAATCCGCCACGCCGCACCGCTGCCGGGCAGCCAGGCGGCCACGTGCATCGTCTTCGGCAAGTTCGTCATCCCACAGCAGGCGGTCCGGTGCACCGGCCCGAACCCGTCGGTGACGACAACGGGGAATCGGGTTTACGTCACCTACGCCACGGTCGGTGCCGACGAGTCGCAGAACGTTGCAATCGCCGCTTTCGACTCGGCGCTGAAGCCGCTCTTTCGCGCGCCCGTCGGACCGGTGAAGAAGAAGACGGACCAGTTCTGGCCGATCTCGGCGGTCGATCCGCGAACCGGCGTGCTCTGGGCGTGCTACTACGACACGACGGGCGATCAGGCGAGGAAGAGCGCGTGGTTCTCCTGCACGACGTCGCGTGACGGCCGCCGCTGGACAACCCCGGTTCGCGCCGCCCGAAGCTCCGCGAACGCCGGCGTCCTCTGGCAGGACGCGATGATCTCGGGCTTCGGCGACTCGGGCGGCTACGGCGGCTATCCAGCGTTGGCGGTTGCCGACGGAGTCGCACACCCCCTCTGGATCGACACGCGCAGCCTGGCCGGGAACCAGGAAGAAGTGTTCGGCGGCATGCTGTCCGCCAAGTCGCCGGGCCGGTAGCTTGCATAATGAGGCGTCGTGCTGAGGCGCACGCCATTCGCCCTGCTCGTCGCCGCGTCCCTTCTGACCAGCGCGGCCGTTGGTGCAGCGGGACACCGCAAACAGGCTGCCGGCGCGAGCGCCCGGGCGCAGGCGATCAGCGTCATCGCCCCGGGTCAGCCGGGAGGTGCCACTCCCGCGATCAGCGCACCGGGGGATCAGGTTCAGTTCAGCGGCGGCTTTGCCTACGGCACGGACCCGACGTCGGGCGCGCCGATCGTGACGGCCGGCTCGGCAAACGCCAGCGTGTCGGCCGCTTCAGGGGCCGTGAGCCAGGCGAACGCATCGGCGGAAGTCAGCGGGCTCTCCATCTTCAACGGCGAGATCACGGCGTCGAGCATCGCGGCGCAGGCGCACGCAGACGCTCGTGCAGGGGCCGGGAACGGGAACGTCAACGGATCGACGGTGTCCGGGCTCGTCGCGCTCGGGCAGGCAGTCGCTCCCGGCGCGACCGTTGCCCTGGCCGACTGGGGATCGCTAACCGC
>JBKPDB010000164.1:0-8374 GCA_046727655.1 Actinomycetota bacterium | reverse complement strand
ATCTCGTCGCGATACTCCTCCCCCGGGCGGAGCTTGAGCTGACGCAGACTGAAGCTCCTCATGGAGCCCAGGGTAGCGTCAGGCTGCGGCTCTGAGCGCCTCCGGAGCCGTCGCCGTCGCAGCCCGCGGCTTCGGCGGCCGCGCCGTCACGATGAGGACGACGGCGACGACGATCGCAGCCCCAGCGATCACCGTCGTCCAGCCGATCGGCTCGGCGAGGAACACCGTTCCGAGCGCAACGGCGACGACCGGATTGACGAACGCGTAGGTTGCGACGACCGAAATGCGCACGTTCTTCAGCAGCCATGCATACGCGGAGAACGCGATCAACGACCCGACGACGACGAGGTAGGCAAATGCAATCACCGGTTTCGTCGCGAACGAGCTCGCCTGGACGTCACTCGCCTCACCCATCGCTACTCCGGCGACGCCGAGAAAGACGCTCGCGGTGAGCATCTGCATGGCGGCGGCCAACAGCGGGCTCTCCGGCAGTGTCGCGCCGCGCGCATAGAGCGAGCCTCCCGCCCACGCCGACGTGGTCACGACGAGGGTCAAGGCAGCGAACGCATCGGCTCCCCCTCCGGGACGTACGAGCAGCGCGACCCCGGCGAAGCCGATCACGAGCCCGAGCACCGCGGTGCGTGACAATCGTCTCCCGAAGAAGAAGCGGTCCATCACCGCGACCCAGAGGGGGATGATCGCGACGATCAGCGCCGCGAAGCCGGAGTCGAGCCGAGTCTCGGCCCACGCGACGCCGCCGTTTCCGAGCAGCAGCAGCGTAGCGCCGACGATCGCCGCTGCCCCCCACTCGCGTGCGGTCGGCCGGGCGCGCCCCCGAGAGGCAAAGGCGTAGAGGGCGACGCCGGCGACCAGGAACCGCACCGACGACATGAGCAACGGCGGCATCGTCCGGTCGGTGACGCGGATCGCCAGATACGTCGACCCCCACACGAGGTAGACCGTCGCGAGCGCGAGTACGACCGCTGCCGGCGAGCGGCGTGCGAAAGCGGCGGTCATAAGCCCTTAGAAGGAACGCCGATCTGTGGGCAGACGTGAGTCCGCGCCGTAGAAGACGGCGAGCGGGCCGATCGCGATCAGCAAGACGAGGAGGACGATGCCGGTCACACATCCATGATCGGGAGCCGGCTACCATTAGCGCAAATCGACTTACGAGGGACTTTGATCACAGAACCTGATAGGTGGCTCGGCATTGAATTGCGGCACTTCCTCGCTTTGGAAGCCGTCGCGCGCGAAGGCTCGTTCGGCCGCGCAGCAGCTTCCCTCGGCTACACGCAGTCGGCCGTCAGCCAGCAGATCGCCGCACTCGAGCGGATCGTCGGGCACCGTCTGGTCGAGCGTCCCGGCGGGCCGAGACCGGTCTCGCTCACCGAGGCCGGGCGGCTGCTGCTGACCCACGCCGACGCGATCGCGGCGCGAGTCGCGGCCGCCCAGGCCGACCTCACCGCGCTCGCCGACGGTCAGGCGGGCGAGCTGCGCGTCGGCGTCTTCCAGAGCGTCGGCCAGCGGATCCTGCCGGACCTCATGCGCCGCTTCCTGCAGTCGTGGCCGAAGGTGAAGCTGACTCTCACCGAGTCGGCCGACGACGTCGAGTTGCTGCAGCTCGTCGAGCGAGGCGACCTCGATCTGACGTTCTCCGATCTTCCCCTGGTCGAAGGCCCGTTCGAGTCCGTGGAGCTCCTGCGTGATCCGTACGTCCTCGTCGTCCCCGCGAGCTCCGAGCTCGCGTCGCGCGAGGCGCCGCCGACGATCCGGGAGATCGCCGAGCTGGACCTGATCGGCCACAAGCACTGCCGGACGCTCGCGCACGTCGAAGCGAACTCCCGCCGGCCGCTCCACTTCGTCTTCCGGTCGGACCACAACCAGACGGTTCAGGCACTCGTCAGCTCCGGCGTCGGGAGCGCTCTCGTGCCGCGCCTGACGATGGACCCCGAGGACGAGACGACGGCGCTGATCGGGCTGCCGAAGGTTGCGCCACGCCTCATCGCGATCGCCTGGCACCGCGATCGCTACCGGACGCCGGCGGCGCAGGCGTTCGTCGAGACCGCGCAGGAGGTCTGCGCGGAGCTCGAGCTCGAGCCGGCTGCCGCCTAGCTTCTAGCGCTCGACGGCGATCGGGTGCTCGTCCGTGGAGGGAGCAGCGACACCGGCGACGACTGTCTCCTGCGAGCGCTCGTGCAGCCGCTCGCGACCCCGCTTTACCGCCGTGAGGAACTTCTCGAGATTGACCTCGAGGGTCGACAGGATCGAGTCGGCCCAGTCCTCCATCTCGAGTCGCGTTTCTCGTGCCTGCCGCCGAGACTCGTCCACGATGTCCTGAGCCTGGCGCTCGGCGATCTTGACGATCTCCGTCTGAGACGCCTCGCGCACCGCCTGCTCGCGCGCCTCGCCCAGGAGGCGGTCCGTTTCCCGCTTCGCCTCGGCCAGCATCTCCTGGCGCTCCTTGACGATCCAGCGAGCCTGCTTGATTTCCTCGGGGATCGTCGCGCGCATCTGGTCGAGGATGTCGTAGATCTCCTCGCGGTCGATCCGCACCTGGTCGGTCAGCGGCACCGCCTTCGCGTTGTGTACGAGGTCGTCGAGCTTGTCGATGAGTACCAAAACGTCCATGGGCTCCTATTCTTGCGGATTTTCCGGGGTCCCCGGGCGGCCGTCCGGGAACAGTTCCGCAAATCTACGTGCTACGGCCTCTGGGACGAGCTCGTCGACTCTCCCGCCGTATGCAGCGATTTCCTTGACGCCGCTCGACGAGACGAAGCTGACCGTCGGGCTGGCCATCACGTAAACGGTCTCGACATCGGGTGCGAGCGTCCGGTTCAGCTGGTTCATCTGGAACTCCCACTCGAAGTCCGAGATCACGCGCAGCCCCTTGACGATCGCCTTTGCGTTCCACTTGCGCGCGAAGTCGACGACAAGCTCCTTGAAGACGTCGACCTCCACGTTCTCCAGGTTCCCGACCGCCTGGCGCAGGAAGTCGACCCGCTCGTCGAGCGTGAACATCGGCGTCTTGTGAGTCGGGTTGCCGACGACGCCCACGACGACGCGGTCGAAGATCCCGGCCGCGCGTGCGATCACGTCGATGTGTCCGTTCGTCACGGGGTCGTACGACCCGGGCGCGATCGCCGTGATCATTCGTGCTCGAAGACCGTCACGCGTGTCGACCCATACTTGCGAGTCGAGCGGACGGCGAGGCCCGCGAGCTCGGGCTCCGTCTTCGCCGCCGATTCGAGCACGACGAGCCCATCCTCCGAGAGCACGAGCGGCAGATACCTTGCGAGGGCGTCGTAGGCGGTCATCGAGTAGGGCGGGTCGGCCAGCACGAGATCGTACTTCCTGCCCGACGCAGCCTCTTGTGCGAGCCCGGTGATCGCGTCGAGCCGCACGACTCTCGCACCGGTCAGCCGCAGCTTCTCGAGATTGCGCTCGATCGCGCGGATCGCTTGCGGCTCCGCTTCCAGGAAGACGGCCCCCGCGGCACCACGCGACAGCGCCTCGAGCCCCATCGCGCCGGAGCCTGCATAGAGGTCGAGCACGCGCGCTCCCTCGACCCAAGGCGCGACGATGTTGAACACGTTTTCGCGCACGCGATCCGAGGTGGGACGTGTCTCGAGCCCCTTCGGTGCAAAGATCGCGTGTCCCTTTCGCTCGCCGGCAATGATCCTCATCCCGGCACCAGCTCGTGCAGCACGTCGAGGTACGCGCCGTAGCCCGAGCCGGTGGCCCATTCGTCGGCGCTCTCCACCGACGTCCCCTCCGGCCATTCGTTGAAGCTGAGGACGAGCTGCCAGCTCGCATCCGATGCCAGCATCGCGGCCACGTCGGTGCGCCAGCGCGTGAGATCGCGCGTCAACCTCGGCGCCTGCTCCGTCGTCTCGTCGAAGCCGGGGGCAATCATGAAGGCATCGGGCGCGAGGTCGTACTCGGGCAGCGCGGCGGAGTACTGGTGCCACGCGTCAGGCTGCGCGCTGCACTGACGGAAGCCTTCGAACGCCTTCAGCACGAGGAAGGCGCCGACGCTGTTCGCCTCGCGCCACCGCGCGGCCGTGTCACACGAGTCGTCGCGATTTCCGTAGACGAACACGACGAAGCGCCCGTTGACCTTCAGGTACGCGGGGCTCGCGGCGTAGCGGTCGCGGATGTACTCGAGATCCGACCGGATCTTCGCGACGCTCGGGTTCTCGTAGCCCTCGCGCTCGTAGTAGAGCGCCCAGCGGAGAGGTGTCGTCCGCGCGGCGGCGAGGTAGCGCCAGAAACGGAGATCGGTCGGCGGATAGCCGTCCGGCCCCCACCATGAGTAGATGCCGGCCTGGAGGTGTGCGTACCGCATCGCGTCGGTGTGCGCGCGGATGATGTTCGGATCGGCGCCGCTGTAGTAGTCGAGCGACGGGTGGAAGCGGCTGTACGGAAAGACCGGGTCGCGGAACCACGCTTCGGGGTACCAGGCGTAATAGAACGACGCACGGATCGGGAGCGAGGGTTGCGACACGTCCGCAGGCGGTCCGCGGAAGTTCGTGATCCGGCCGGGGCGGGCGAACGTGAAGCGGACGGGCACGTCGGTGTCGGTGAGCTTGTCGTGGGCCCAGCCGTCGAAGACGAACTTGCGGTTGAGCGCTCTCGCGGCGCGGCGCGAGAACGTGAGGTCGTACACCGGCTGGTCGGGCTGGCTCGTGTCGGTGACCTCGTAGGTCCGGGTGGCGAGCACCTGACGCGCGTGCGCCAGGGTCCACGGGTGCGGCGCGGTCGCGACGACGCCCCCGAGGAGGATGGCAAGGGCCGCATTCACGACCCCAACCTTAGGACGATCAGGCGGTCATCACGAAGCAGGCGTCGTGCGACGAGGGCGCCACTTGAACGCGGCGAACGAGACGGCCGGCTCTCGTCAGGACGCAGAACGTGCCTCGGTCGAGCGACGGCGTCACGACCCACCCGAACGCCTCCTGGACGTTGTACGAGCCCACCGGGATCCTCGTCGTTCGGAGCACACGGCCGTCGTGCAGCGACTCGACGCGCAGCGTGCCGTCATCGCCGCTCGTGACGAACGCCTTGCCGCCGAAGAACGTGACGTGCTGCGGCGGCGCGTCCGCGGGCAGGCGCGTCAGGACGTCGCCGGTTCGCCGGTCGTAGACCGCGAGCGCGCCGCGGTCGCCCGACGTGAGCCAGACGTGGCGGCCGCCCGGAACGACGCCGACGTCGTGCGCGAGGAACGGCGGCCGCAGCCGGTGCAGGAGCATCGGAGACGTCGGATGTGAGACGTCCACGATCGCAACGAGCTCGGCCTTCGAGCCGAGCGAGACCCAGAGGATCCGGCCGTCCGGACTGATCGAGACGTGGCGTGCAGGTCCGCCGAGCCGCACGCGCCCAACGGGGCGGCCCCGCCCGACATCGAGGGCAACGACCTCGCCGCGCGCGGAGTCCGTGACGAACGCATGGCGGCCGTCGGGGCTCGCGGCCGTGTAGCGCGGCTCGTCGAACCCGCGCATGACGTGGGTGACGCGGAGCCTCGGCCCGTCGATGAGCGACACGGCTCCCTGTGACGTGTGGCAGACGACCGCGATGGTTCCCGAGACGCTTTCGACGCTCCGCGGGCCGGGGAGCGTTGGAATGGAGCGCAGGATCCGGCCGCTCGAAAGCTCGACGACGGCGACGCGCGCCTGCGTGTCGGCGGTGACGAGCGCGACCGGGTTCCCTCCCGCGAGCGCCGCCGGCGCGTTGCGCAACGCGAGCGGCAAGGCGATCGACCCGGCGAGGAACTCCCGGCGGTCCATGCCGAGGATACGTGTCAGTCCGCGGAGAGGTCCCGACCGGCGAACATCTGCTCGACCTCGTCGGCGAGCGGGCCCTCGAGGTCGACGAGCTCGTCTGCGACCGCGCGTGCACGTTCGAGCAGCCGACGGTCTTTGCGCAGGTGTGCGAAGTGGAGGTCGGTCAGGCCCGACTGCCGCGTGCCGAGCAGCTGGCCGCTGCCCCGGATCTCGAGATCCACTTCGGCGAGCTCGAAGCCGTCCGTTGTACGGACGAGCGCTTCGAGACGCGCGACGGCCGCGTCCGTCAGGTCCTCGCGCGCGCGCGAGATCAAGAGGCAGTACGACTGCTCGGCGCCGCGTCCCACGCGCCCGCGCAGCTGGTGCAACTGTGCCAGGCCGAAGCGGTCCGCTTCCTGGACGATCATGATCGTCGCGTTCGGCACGTCGACGCCGACCTCGATCACTGTTGTCGCGACGAGCACGTCGAGTTCCCGCGCCTTGAACTGGGCCATCAGCTCGCGACGCTCGGCGGGTCGCAACCGGCCGTGGAGCAAACCGACGCGGTACCCGCGCAACTCTCCCTTTCGCAGCCTTTCGGTCTCGGCCTCGGCAGCGCGCGCCTGGCTCGTCTCGGACTCCTCGATCAGAGGGCAGACCACGTATGCCTGGCGGCCTTCGTCGAGGTGCCTGCGGAGCCGCGAGTACGCCTCGGCGCTGCGGTCTTCGCCCACCCATGCGGTCTTGATCGGCCTGCGATTCGCCGGCGGCTTTGCGATCTCGGAGACCGCCAGGTCGCCGTAAACGGTCAGGGCAAGCGTGCGCGGGATCGGCGTCGCGGTCATGTGCAGAACGTGCGGAGAGCGGCCCTCCGCCAGTGCGCGCCGCTGCTCGACGCCCGCGGCGGCGCTTGCGCTGCCGCCTGAGAGGGCCGCAGGCTCCGCCTGCGGCCCTCTCATCCCGAGCTCGCGACGCCGCTGCGCCAGAGCCCTTCGCTGCGCTACGCCGAAACGGTGTTGCTCGTCGACGACGGCGACGGCGAGGTCGCGCCAGTCGACCCCTTCCTGGATCAGGGCGTGGGTGCCGATGACGATGTCCGCCGACAGCGCCTGCTGTCGCTCGCGCTTCGGGGACGAGCTCGTGAGGAGCGCGTACGAGACGCCGAGCTCGCGGCAGGTGTCCTCGAGCGTCAGGAAGTGCTGCTCGGCGAGCGTCTCCGTCGGCGCCATCAGTGCGCCCTGTCTTCGGGACTCGACCGCGCGCAGTAGCGCGTACAGCGCGACGACGGTCTTCCCGGAGCCGACGTCCCCCTGCAGCAGGCGCTGCATCGGCATCGTGCGTCGCAGGTCGGCGTCGATCTCTGTGATGGCGCGTTCCTGGTCCCGCGTGAGGGTGAACGGAAGGACGTCTCGGTATCGCGACACGAGCTCCCCCGCGGCGTCGAGTGCCGCAGCGACCTCGACCTCGCGCTCGCGCCGGCGTCGGGCGATCCCGACCTGGAGCAGCAGCAGCTCGTCGAACGCGAGCCGACGGCGGCCCTCTTCTGCCTCGGCGAGCGAGCGCGGCTGGTGCACGGCCCAGAAGGCGTCGCCGCGTCGAGGCAGGCCTTCCTCCTGCTTGAGCTGTGCCGGCATGGGGTCGACGAGCGTCGGGGGCAGCGCTGCGAGGACGAGCTCACGAAGCTTCTTCGACGTGATCTCTTCCGTCGCTGGATACACGGGCGCGAAGTCGGCGGTTGCGTCGCCGTCGCCGATGTCGAAGCTGCGGACGTCGAAGCCGAACCGTCCCTGACGTCCTCGCAGGCGCACATGCGTGCCGGGCTGGAGCCGCGGTTCGAGCCACGGCTGGTTGAACCAGGTCGCGGACACGGTCGCGCTCCCGTCGGTGACGCGGGCCGTGAGCATCTGGAGCCGTCCACGCCGCCGCTTCGAGACCGAGAGCACCTCGCCGGCGATCGCCACCTCCTCGTCGCGGTCGAGGTCGGCGATGCGTCTTTCCGGCACCGGCTCCTCGTAACGGAACGGCCGGTGCGTCAGAAGGTCGGCGACCGTCGCGAGCCCCAGGCGTTCCAGTCGCCGTCGGACCGTGGGGCCGACGCCGGGCAGCGACTCGACGGAGCGGTTCAGCTCCTCAGTTCGCGGAAACGTTCGTGCGCGCGGCCAGGTGTCCGCCTCTTCGCCGGCGAAGCCGACCGGCAGCAGAACTCCTACGGTCGTCACTCCGCGTCATCGAACCAGAAGAAGCCGACGGTGCCGGGCCCGGCGTGGACGCCGAGGACGGCGCCGAGGATCGTCACGATCTCGACCTCGGCCTGCGGCCGCTCGCCGCGAACCATCTTCCGGAGCTGCTCGGCCCGCTCCGGCGCATCCGCATGCGCGATCCCGACCTTCAGCGAAGGCACGTCGCGCGTCGTCGAAGTGAACCTGTCGATGAACTCCTGCATCGCCTTCCGGTTTCCGCGCACGCGTTTCAGGGGGACGACCTCGCGCTCGATCGTCAGGATCGGCTTCACGTTCAGCAGCTGTCCCGCCCACGCGCTCGCGCGACCGATGCGGCCGCCGCGGCGGAGGAACTCGAGCGTGTCCACGGTGAAGAGCAACCCGGCGTCTCTGCGA
>JBKPDB010000163.1:0-8740 GCA_046727655.1 Actinomycetota bacterium | reverse complement strand
GAGATCGAGCAGCTGCTCGGGCATCCCGTCTTTCTGGAGCTCCGCGTGAAGGTCAAGCCGCGCTGGCGACGTGACGAGGCGTTGCTCGAGCGCCTCGGCATCTAGCACCTCGCCCGAACGTCACGGTTTCAGCGCGGTCCGTGCACTGACACGTGACGAATGGTCGCGTAGCCTGACGGCTGGTGGGCGGGGTCAGGGGCTCCCGGGTCACGCGCGTGTACCTATAGGACGTGTCACAGGCCACCGTCGGTCGGCCGGCGCGACGCGAGAACGAAGCCGAGGAGGATTCCCGCCGCAAGGAGCTGCGCCGATTCCGACAGACCGCCGCTGCGGTGCCAGCCTCGGATCCGGTGGCTCGGGAACAGCTTGCGGCCGCCGGGGCGCGGTAGGCGGATGACGTGCTCGATGTCCGGCGCCGAGCCGGCCGCTGCCCCGATCGTGGCCGTGTCGAACGGCCCGCGGCGAACGGCGACGGCCGTGAGAGCTGCAGCGCCGGACCAGATCTCGAAGCGACGGTCGGGGATGTCCCAATGGGGGACGCGGTCGCCTAGGAAGTGCGTCAGCGCACCGAGGACGATCGCCGCTCCCCGCGATCGCGCCGCGAGCCCGACCGCGGCACCCGAGGCGACATGAAGGGAGACGATCATCGACGCGGCGCGTAGTATCGCGCGACCCAGCGCGAGAGGCCGTCGAGACCGGGAAACAGCACCCGCTCGGTGATGTTCGCCTGGTCGAGCTTGTCGCGGATCTCCCACTTCAGCTCGGCGGGAATCACGAGCCGCCGGCCCACGCGCGGACGCTCTGCCAGCCACGCATCGAGCGACGCGTCGGCTCGCGACATCAGCGAGAAGAGGGCGTACTGATTGACGATCCGCTCGTCGAACGACGGCGGCTCGACGAAGACGACGAAGTCGTCGCCGAGCTTGTTGAAGGCACGGAGACCAGTCGCGACTCGCCCGAGCATCTCCGTCGTGAAGACGTCGGCGCCTTCTTCCTCGAGGCATTCGCGAAGCGGGCGCGGCGCCTGCTCGTGCGCAGCACCGTAGTTGACCATCCAAATCGCGCCATCGACGTCGTAACGCTCTCGCTTCGTCGTGGCGAAGTGCAGCGCGACGTACGGCGAGTACGTCCAGTCGAGCAGCCGCGTGGGGAGGCCGTGATGCTGTCCGAGCGCGAGCCAGTTCCACAGTGAGTCGACCGGCACCGCCCCGTGCGCCGCGTACTTCCGGAACGCCCGGAGCAGATGACCCTCGAGCGTGGCCGAGTCGCCTCCGAGCCGGATCAGGCTCGTGCCGAGATCGTCCCCCGCGTTCCACCTGCCGCGGAACGCGAACCTGGAGCGATGCAGTCCCAGCTCCTCGTGCCAGGAGTCGGCGAAGAGCCGCTCGTGCAGCTCGACCCACGAAGCGATCCGAATCTCGTCCACGGCTTGGGATTTCCGCAGATAGGCGGGAGCTACACTCAACGCATGGCGCAGGCTCCGGTTCTTCCGCGCGGTTTCGAGCTCCCGCTCGAGCCGCGCTTGCCGCGCATCGGCTCGGTCGACGCGGTCGCGCTCGAGGAGCGCGCCGCGTCGCTCGCCCGCCGTTCGATCAAGCGCGAGGCGAAGGTGTTCGCGCTCGACCTCGCGGTGCGGATGATGGATCTCACCACGCTCGAGGGCCAGGACACGCCTGGAAAGGTCGCGGCGCTCGCGTCGAAGGCGATCCGGCCCGACCCGAGCGACCTCAGCGTTCCGTCGGTCGCCGCCATCTGCGTCTATCCGAACCTCGTCCCGACTGCGGTCTCGCGCGTCGAAGGATCGACGGTCAAGGTCGCGTCGGTGGCGACAGCCTTCCCGTCCGGCCAGAGCCCGCTCGAGGCAAAGCTGGAAGAGGTGCGGTGGGTCGTCGAGCACGGAGCGGACGAGGTCGACATGGTGATCGACCGCGGCGCCTTCCTCTCCGGGCGCTACGCGAAGGTGTACGACGAGATCGTCCGCGTGAAGGAAGCCTGCGGCGACGCGCACCTCAAGGTGATTCTCGAGGTCGCGGAGCTCGGGACGTACGACAACGTCCGGCGTGCGTCACTGCTCGCGATGGCGGCAGGAGCCGATTTCATCAAGACGTCCACGGGCAAGCTTCCCGGCGCGGCGACGCTGCCGGTCACGCTCTGCATGCTCGAGGCGATCCGCGACGTGTACGAGGAGACCGGCCGCATGGTCGGGATGAAGCCGGCCGGCGGGATCCGGCAGGCGAAGCAGGCGGTGCAGTACCTCGTGCAGCTGCACGAGACGCTCGGCCCGGAATGGCTGACGCCGGACCTCTACCGTCTCGGCGCATCGTCGCTCCTCAACGACGTGCTCATGCAGCTGCGGAAGGAGAAGACCGGCGCGTACCAAAGCCCGGACTACTTCACCGTTGACTGAGCTCGAGCGAAAACCGGAACGCGCCCCCGTTCCGAAGGACTGGACGTACGCGCCCGCGCCGGAAGCGCGCGACATCGTCTCGCTGTGCGAGCGCTACGGGCACTTCATCGGCGGCGAGTGGATCGAGCCGGCCGAGACGTACACGACGATCTCGCCGGCCGACGAGGAGCCGCTCGCCGAGGTCGGTCAGGCCACGCCGGAAGAGGTTGCTGCTGCGGTCACCGCGGCGCGTGACGCGTTCGAGAACGGCTGGTCCGAGATCTCGCCGGCCGAGCGGGCGAAGTACCTCTTCCGCATCGCGCGAATCCTGCAGGAGCGCTCGCGCGAGTTCGCGGTGCTCGAGTCGCTGAACGGCGGCAAGCCGATCAAGGAGTCACGCGACGTCGACCTGCCGCTCTCCGCAGCCCACTTCTTCTATTACGCCGGCTGGGCCGACAAGCTCGAGTACGCGTTCCCGAACCGCCGGCCGCGCCCTCTCGGCGTCGCCGGCCAGATCATCCCCTGGAACTTCCCCCTGCTCATGCTCGCATGGAAGATCGCGCCCGCCCTCGCCGCAGGCAACACGGTCGTGCTCAAGCCGGCGGAGACCACGCCGCTGTCCGCGCTTCTCTTCTGCGATGTCGTGCGCCAAGCGGAGATCCCGCCGGGTGTCGTCAACATCGTCACCGGAGACGGCCGCACCGGTGTCGAGATCGTCAAGGCAGAAGACGTCGACAAGATCGCGTTCACCGGTTCCACGGAGGTGGGGAAGGCGATCCAGCGCGAGCTCGCGGGCTCGGGCAAGAAGCTCACGCTCGAGCTGGGCGGAAAGGCTGCAAACATCATCTTCGACGACGCCGCGCTCGACCAGGCGGTCGAAGGGATCATCAACGGCATCTACTTCAACCAGGGTCACGTGTGCTGCGCGGGCTCGCGCCTGCTCGTCCAGGAGTCGATCTACGAGCCGGTCGTCGAGAAGCTGAAGCGGAGGCTTACGACCCTGCGCGTCGGCGATCCACTCGACAAGAACACCGACGTCGGCGCGATCAACTCGAAGCAGCAGCTGGAGAAGATCCAGGACCTCGTCTCCTCCGGTGAGGAAGAGGGAGCCGAGATCTACCAGCCGCCGTGCAGGCTCCCGGAGAAGGGCTACTGGTTCGCGCCGACCGTCTTCACGAACGTGGCGCAGAGCTACCGCATCGCGCAGGAGGAGATCTTCGGGCCGGTGCTCTCGATCCTGACCTTCCGCACGCCGGAGGAAGCCGTCGAGAAGGCGAACAACACGCCGTACGGGTTGAGCGCCGGCGTGTGGACGGAGAAGGGATCGCGGATCCTCTGGATGGCCGAACGGCTGCGCGCCGGTGTCGTCTGGGCCAACACCTACAATCGTTTCGATCCGAGCTCGCCGTTCGGCGGCTACAAGGAGTCCGGCTTCGGGCGCGAAGGCGGCCGCCATGGGCTCGAGCCGTACCTGCAGTTCGACGGAAGCGAGACGTTCGGCGGATGAGCCGGCTCCCGGTCAAGAAGACGTACAAGCTCTTCATCGGTGGAGCGTTCCCGCGCTCGGAGTCGGGTCGCTCCTACGAAGCGGAAGGCCAGAACGTCGCGCGGGCATCCCGGAAGGACGCCCGCGACGCCGTCCGGGCGGCGAGGACCGCGCTGGGGAAGTGGGCAGGGATGACGGCGTACAACCGCGGCCAGGTCCTCTACCGGATCGCGGAGATGATCGAGTCGCGCACCGCCGAGTTCGCCGAGCTCTCGAGCGGCCGTGACGAGGTCGAGCGTTCCGTCGATCGCATCGTTTGGTACGCCGGGTGGGCCGACAAGCTCGCGCAGGTTCTAGGGTCCTCGAATCCCGTCGCGGGGCCGTACTTCAACTTCACAGTTCCCGAGCCGACGGGCGTCGTGGCGCTGCTCGCGCCCGAGGAGCCGCCGCTGCTCGGTCTCGTCTCGCGGGTGCTGCCTGCGCTGACGGGAGGGAACACGGTGGTCGCCGTGGCGTCAGAGACGCATCCTCTCGCCGCGATCGAGCTCGCGGAAGCGCTCGCGACGTCGGACGTCCCCGGCGGCACGGTCAACCTGCTCACGGGCCGGCGCTCCGAGCTCGCGCCGTGGCTCGCGGCGCACATGGACGTGAACGCGATCGACCTCACAGGGGCAAACGGCGACTCGCCAGACCTCGAGCGTGCCGCTGCGGAGAACGTCAAGCGGGTCGTCCGCGGCGAGGTTGATGCTCAAAGCCCGTGGGAGATCGCCTCGTTCCTCGAGCTGAAGACGGTCTGGCACCCGGTCGGGCAGTAGCGTCGTTTTAAGCTTCCGCCGAATGATGTCGCGCCGGTTCAGCCACGCCATCTCTGAAGGTGACGGCATCTCGGTGATCGTCGACGTGACGGACCTGGACGGCGCGAGGGCCGCCGACGAGCAGGGCGCCGAGGCACTCGCGGTTCACGCGGCGGTCGGAGACCTCCGGTCGGTGACGGAGCTACCGGTGCTCTGGCGGGCTCCGGGACCTCCCTCAGAGGCCGCGCGCGCCGGTGCGGATGCGTGGACCATCGCTGTCGCTTCGGCAGGCGAAGACGACGAGTGGCTCGCCCGCCAGCACGCGGAGGCGCAGCAGCTCGGGCTCGACTGCGTTGTCGAGGTGAGAAACGAAGACGAGCTCCAGCTTGCGCTGGATCGCCTCGACCCCGAGATCTTCCTGCTGACGGCCGGGGACGACGGCGGCGACGCACTCGCCGGCGCACTCGAGCTGCTGCCCGACATCCCGGCCGGCAAGCTCGCCGTCGCGGCGGTGACGGTGTCGAGCAGAGAGCAGGTCGACGAGCTCGAGCGAGCTGGAGTCGACGCCGTCATCGTCGGAGCGCAGAACGTCACAGAGCTCGTCAGCGACGTCCCGCCGCCCGTCTAGTCGGCTGGCGCGCGTGCTCGACCGCTGGTCGAGCACGAAGTGGGGCGGCGCCGGGACAGCGCTAGTGATCATCCTCGCCGGGGCGGCGGCGCTCCGCGCGGTCGGGATCGAGTACGGCCTGCCGTTCGGCAACCTCCTCAACCCCGACGAGCAGTCGATCGTCCCCCGCGCGTGGAAGATGGTTCACGGAGCCGGCGGCGACCCGCACTGGTTCGACTATCCGTCGCTGCTGATGTACGTCAACGCGCCGTTCCAGGCGTGGCAGGACGCGCCTTCGTTCCTGACGGCGCGCATCATCCAGCTCGCCCTCGCACTGGCATCGATCGCCGCCTCCTGGTGGCTAGGCCGCCGCGCTTACGGGCCGATCGCCGGCGTTGTCGCCGCTGTGACGGTCGCGGTCTGCACGGTCCACGTTGCGTACTCGCGTCCTGCCATCACGGACGTGCCGCTCACGCTCGGCGTCGCGGTTGCCCTCACCCTGATGATCGTCGGCCGGCTGGAGCTCGCCGGGGTCGCCGTTGGCTTGGCGACGGGATTCAAGTACCCCGGCGTCTTCCTCCTGGTTCCGCTCGTCGTCGCCGGGTGGCAGCGGTGGGGACGCCTCGCAGCGTCGATCGGCCTCGCGGCATCGGCGTTTCTCGTGTCGAGTCCCTTCGTTCTGGTCCATCCCGGCCAGGCCTGGCACGAGGCGTTACGAGTCCAGCGGCGCGCGCGCGAAGGGTGGTTGGGCTTCGAGAACGACCACGCGGCTCCGATCGCGTTCGCGGACCGACTCTGGCATGCCATGGGCCCCGCGCTGATCGTCGGCGTGCTCGGCCTCGTCGTGGCTTTCGTCCTCCGGACCCGGGTCGACCTGATTCTGTCGCTGTTCGTCGTCGTCTACTTCGCCGACCTGCTGACGCTGCATGCCCACTTCGACCGTTACGTGCTACCGCTCGTCCCTCCGCTCGGCGCGCTGGCCGGACGCTTCCGAGGATTGGCGCCGGTGACGTTGCTGCTGCTCGTCGTCCCGCTTGCGTGGTCGATCCGGGAGACACGGGACTTGACTCGGACAGACACGCGGGTGCTCGCGGCTCGCTGGATCGAGCGACACATCCCGCCGGGAACGCACGTCGCCGCCGACCCCTCGACGCCGCGTGTCGACTCGCTGCGGACGCTTCGACTCGCTCTACCCGGCCCGAAGCGCCCCTTCGACCCGAACCGTTCGATTCTGCGCTTGCGCAACATCGGCGTCAAAGACGTCGTCGTCACCGGGTCGGTCACCGACCGGGTTCTCGCCGCGCGCTCGCACTATCCCCGCGAAGCGCACTTCTACGACACGCTCGCGACGCTCACCGAACGGATCTACCACCTCGAGCCGGGCGACGGCCGCGCCGGCCCATGGGTCGCCGTCTATCGCTTAGCGGGCTAGCCGCGCAGCAACGGGCGCGTCAGGCAGGTCGGGCCGCCCTCGCCTTTCCGGGAGATTTCGTTCCCGCGGTAGACGCTGACGTCGACACCCGCGCGCTCGAGGCGGCGCCGCGTCTCCCCGTTCCCCTCGAGCGCGAGCGCGACCCGCGGCGCGAGCGCGAGGACGTTCGGGCCCATCGACGCGAACTCGTCGTCCGGAACCTCCACGATCTCCATGCCGCGCTCGCGGAACAGCTGGACGAGGCGCACCGGCAGGAGCGGCGCGTATGCGACGACGAGATCCTCGTCGAGCGGGCTCAGGAGCGACAACAGATGGAGGACGACATCGGCGCCGTGAAGGTGCGGCAGGTCGAAAGACAGGACATTCACGCCGGTCAGCGCGTCCTGCAGTGCGCGGATGCCGGCGTCGTTCGTGCGGTAGCCGCGGCCGACGAGCAGCGTGTCGTCGTCGAGCCAGATCGTGTCGCCGCCGTCGGCGACCTGCGGTGCGGCCAAGCGGGCGGCGAGGGGAACGCCGGCTGCTTCGAGGTCCGCTGCGATCGCGTCGGTCTCCCCGAGCCGGCCCTCCTTGCCAGGCCGGAGCACGATTGCGCCGCGGTCGGAGACGATCGCCGGGTCGAAGACGTAGATCGCGTCGGGATCGTGAGGAGTCGCCGTCTCTGCGAGGACGACCTCGGCGCCGCCGGCCGCAAGCGCAGTGCAGAAATCCTCGTGCTCCTGCGCCAGCCGTCCGATGTCCGGCTCGGCACGCCAACCGTACTCACGCCACGCGCTGAACCCGACGAGCCGCGGCGGACGTACCAGCACGCGTCGCAACGTCCCCGTCATCGACTGCCCGCCGAAGACTCGCGTGGATGGTGTCGCCATCTCGGTCGCTAGCCGAAGAACGCGCGCGCGACTTCCCACCAGTCGCTCGGCACGGTCTTGAGCACGGCGGTTGCCTCGGCGAGCGGCACGTCCACGATGTCGTCACCGTGCAGAGCAGCCATCTGCCCGAACTTCCGCTCTTCGACGAGGTCTCCGGCCTTGAGCCCGTACCTCGTCGCGAGGACGCGGTCGCGCGGAGTTGGGGACCCGCCGCGCTGCGTGTGGCCGAGCACGGTCACACGCGTCTCGTAGCCGGTTCGGCTCTCGATCTCGTGCGCGAGCATCGCCCCGACGCCGCGCTCGGACAGCCGAACGTGCCCGAACTGGTCGACGTCGCCGGCGTCGTTCAGCCCCTCGAGCTCGTACCCCTCCGAGACGACGACGATCGAGAAGTCCTTCCCCCGTTCGTGCCGGTGCTGCAGCTCCTTGCACGCGTCCTCGATCGAGACCGGCTTCTCCGGGATGAGGATCATGTCGGCGCCGCCGGCGATGCCGCTCACGACGGCGATCCAACCAGTGTGCCGTCCCATCACCTCGACGACCATGACGCGGTTGTGGGATTCCGCGGTCGTATGCAACCGGTCGATCGCCTCGGTCGCGACCCACACCGCAGTGTCGAAGCCGAACGTGTAGTCGGTGGCGGAGAGATCGTTGTCGATCGTCTTGGGAACTCCGACCACGGGAAAGTCGTGTTCTGCGTGCAGCCGCGCGGCGACTCCGAGCGTGTCCTCGCCTCCGATCGCGACGAGCGCATCGAGCGCCGCGGTCTCGAAGTTCGCCAGCACAAGCTCTACGCCGCCGTCCACCTTGAACGGATTCGTGCGTGTCGTGCCGAGGATCGTGCCGCCGCGCGGCAGGAGACCTGAGATCTCACGCGGCCCGAGCGGCTCGTAGAGACCCTCGACGAGGCCTTTCCAGCCCTCGCGTACACCCACGACCTCGCCGCCGCGGGTCATCACGCGGCGCCCGACGGCGCGGATGACGGCATTCAGGCCCGGGCAGTCGCCCCCGCCCGTGAGGACTCCGACGCGCATCCGCCGATCCTAGAGAACCAGATGTCCGGGGCTACGATGTCGCGGCGCCGAAGTGGCGGAACTGGCAGACGCGCCGGACTCAAAATCCGGTGGGCCGCGAGGCCCGTGTGGGTTCGACCCCCACCTTCGGCATCC
>JBKPDB010000162.1:0-5049 GCA_046727655.1 Actinomycetota bacterium | reverse complement strand
CGTCGGCCTTGCGCGCGGTTACGCCACGCTCGGCCGTATCGGGTTCGAGGGGCGGTTCGATTACGGGGCCGTCGGCTCCGTCGTCAACATGGCGTCACGGCTCGGGAACGCTGCAGCGGCCGGGCAGATCCTGATCAGCCTCCGCGTCTTCGCCGAAGTTGAGGACGTCATCGACGCGGAGCCGGCCGGCGAGCTCGAAATGAAGGGCTTCCATGGCCCGCAGCAAATCTTCAACGTGATCGGCGTGAAGGCGCAGCACGCGCGGGCGGAAGCCGTCGAGAGCGACAGCGGCGCAGCCCCGGTCTGACTCAAAGACAGGAGCGACGGGACTCGCCATCGGGTTGGCCTGGTCGCACCGCGAGCAGGACGCCCCGCTCGAGGCTGATGCGGGCTTCCGGCTCGGCGAATAGGTTCGAGATGCCGCGGCTGGAGCCCGCTTCGAGGGTTTCGCCGCGGAGTGGGTAGGAGAGCCTGTTGGTCCCAGAAAGTCGGTTCGCCTCAGACTTTGCCGGTGTCTCGGTCTTGGAGAGCAGGGCTTTGGGGTTCGTTTCCCGCGGGGTAGAGCAGGCCGCCGAGCCGGTCGCGCCGACGGACACCCCACTCGTGGTCGGTCGGCGGGACGGGCCTCGCTTTGAGGAGCGGCGGCTGCTGCTCGAGTGAGCGATGTGGCCGGTGCGTGTTGTAGTAGGCGAGGTACTTGCGCAGAACGTCTCGAGCTGCCTGCGCGACACGATCAGGATGCGGTCGAGACATTCGCGCCGGACGCTGCCCACCCATCGTTCCGCGTGCGCTTTCGCCCTGGCGCTGCGATCGGCGCATTGATCACTTTCAGTCCTTCCGACCGGAAGACCTCGTCGAAGGCGGCCGTGAACTTGCGGTCGCGGTCGCGGATCAGGATCCGATAGCTGTGCCCCTGCTCGGCCACGGCGATCAACAGGTTGCGCGCCTGCTGTACGACCCAGGCCCCGTGGGGAGTGGCAGTGATCCCGGCGAGATGCACGCGGCGGCGTGACGATTCGATGAAGAAGAGCACGTAGAACCGGCGCAGCCAGAGCGTCTCGACCGTGAAGAAGTCATACTCCACGATCCCGGCTGCCTGCTGGCGCAGGAACTGCCGCCAACTGACGCTCGCGCGTCTCGGTGCGGGGTCGATCCCGTGACGGTGGAGAATGTTCCAAACGCTGCTCGGCGAGAGTCCGATCCCGAGCCCGACAAGTTCGCCGTGGATTCGCTTGTATCCCCAACCCGGGTTCTCCGCCGCCAGACGCAGGATCAGCTCTCGCGTCTGCGCAGCCAGCCGCGGCCGACCCTGCGAGCGCCGATCGTAAATCCAGCGACGACGGACGAGGTCGCGATGCCAGCGCAGCAGCGTCGCCGGCTGAACCAAGAACGACCGCCGCTTCCGCGGCACCAGCTGGCTGAGCGCCGCCAGCAAGGCACGATCGGGAGAACGCAGGCGCGGCCCCCCGACCTGGCGCCGCAGCACCTGCAGCTCATGGCGCAAAACCAGAATCTCCACCTCCTTCGCCCGCTCAGAACGGCCCAAGAGAATCAG
The DNA here is from genome assembly GCA_046727655.1 of Actinomycetota bacterium. Classification (GTDB taxonomy): domain Bacteria; phylum Actinomycetota; class Thermoleophilia; order Gaiellales; family Gaiellaceae; genus 3-1-20CM-4-69-9. The sequence continues at coordinate 3,494 of JBKPDB010000162.1, read as the reverse complement.
CAGCTCGAACAAACGGCGAAGGACCCACTAAGCGAAGACCAGACCCTCAAGCAACAGACGTCGAGTGCGCATCCGGCGACGCTACCTCGTCGAAACTACGCCGACTTGCCCCTCCGTCTCCAGGACCGGCAGCGCCGGAGAAACCGCGGAACGAGTTTCTGGGACCCACACCGTCCCGTACCCGCAACGCAGAAGCCGTTGCCGTTCTAGAAGACAGAAGTCCTGCAATTGCAGGACTCTCTCGAAGCCCTCTGACGGACTCGAACCGTCGACCCCCTCTCTATGAAGAAGGGCCGTGCGTCAAATGAGTCTCGTTGGTACGCCCAGTCATGGTGGGCGCTGTGGTGGTGGGTGGCGAGCTGGGCTCATCTCTCTATCGCCTCCTGGTGGGAGGACAAGGCTGATTGGAGTTCGCTCCGGTGGCGCAGCTCCTTAAAGGACCGTCAGGCGGCCAGGGGGTCGGTGGCGCCTTTGGGAGCGAAGGGTTGTTGGCGGCTGAGCATGTGCCAGATCGCCTCGGAGAGTCGGCGGGCGAGGTCGATCTGGGCGACCTTGGCGCCGCGCTGTTTGCCGATCCGCGCTTTCGTGTGCTGGTAGCGGTCGCGGTAGACGGGCGCGGTGCAGGCGTGGGTGGCGGCCTCGATGAGCGCCCAGCGCAGATACTTGGGCCCTTGTTTGGCGAGCGGGCCGCGCAGGTCGCGCTCGCCGGACTGGTAGACGCGCGGGCAAAGGCCGGTGTAGCCGGCGAGCTTGCGGGGCGATGGGAAGCGGTTGATATCGCCGATCTCGGCGGCGATCGTGTAGGCGAGCACCCAACCGATCCCGGGCACCGTTAGTAAGAGCGGTACGTAGCGGTGGTCGGCGCCGAGGCGGCGCAACTCGCGCTCGCAGTCGTTGATCTCTCGGTCGAGTTCGTCGATCAAACGCAGGCTGGCTTCGATCGTTCCCTGCCACGGCTCGGGGAGTCCGAGCCGGGCGAGCAGTTGGCGGCCGCGGACACCAAAGAGATCGGTGACCGGGCAGGGTTTGCCGTGGGTGAGCAGGACGGCGTGCACGCGTTGCTTCAAGCTCGAGCGGTGACGCACCAGGTGAAGTCGCCAGCGAGCACGCTCGCGCTCGGCGCGTACGAGGGGGTCCGGTAGCCAGATCGCCGGCACCAGGTCGCGACGCGCCAGCTCGGCCAGCACCCAGGCGTCGATCCTGTCGGTCTTGCAGGCCAGCGGTGCCAGCCCCTTCACTTTCTGCGCGTCCGCGATCTCGACCTGCCAGCCAGCCAGCTCGAGCCGATCGTGCACGAAGCGCGCACCGTTCATCGACTCGATCGCCGCGCGGACCGGCGCGTCGTGCCGAGCGAGACGCGCGCTCAGGCCGTGCAGCCCGTCAACGTCCGGCGGCGCCACACCAACGTCGACGGTCCGACCCTCGCTGTCGAGCAGATGAAAGTCGAGACGCTTGCGGCTGAGATCCAACCCGGCGTACAACATCGCAACAGGGCCTCCCTTCGTCTACCAAGGACGCGCGGAGCATCACTCCGCGGGAGGCCCTTCTTCATGGCATTCCTTACCATTTTCGCGCTGCGGGAGGGGGACTGAGCAACAGCGCATGCTACGGCGTTTTTCCTGCAACTACGCCGTTTCGTGTGCCAGACGCACCCCTCCCTCCAAGAGCCCTGAGTCTCCCTGAGAAACCTCGAACCTGTCCCCAGAACCGATCCCCAAGGAAGGCTCGGCCCAGCCAATCGTCGACCCCGAGCGCGAAGCGCCTGAGGTGAGATCGAAGGGCGCGTTCACTCTTGCATCGGCGGAAGGCTGAGTACCGTGAAGATGCGTCGTAGTCGCTCATCGAGGTCGGCGGCAGGCTCATAGGAGCGCAGCACGATCGGGTAAGACGCGGCCGCCTCCACGCGAGCTTCGCCTCGCATCTTCGACTCTTCGCCCGCGGCAGCCTCACCACCAACCTGTTTCCTAGATTCCATCAGCATCAGTTTGCCCTGAGGACCAGGTCTCACAGTCTCTGAGGCGTCTGCCTCCCGGCAGACGCCTCAGACGGTGATGGCAACCTTTCCGCGAGCGTGTCCTTCTTCCAGATGACGGATCGCCTCTGGGACCTGGCTGAGTGGGTACGCCTTATCGACCACCGGCGTCACCTTGCCGGCCTCGATGAGCTCCTTGAGCACAACTAGGTCCTTGCCGTTCGCCTTCGCGACGAACGTGCCCAGCTTCTGGCTGACGAACGGTGAGAGCATGGACGCCCGAAGCTGGCGATCGATGCCCCCGAACCACCGTCCGCCCCCTTCCCCTCCGACGATCACGAGTGTCCCCCGTGGGCCGAGAGCTCGCCGGAGGTGGGATACGGAACGATTCCCCGCGATGTCGAGGATGATGTCGTAGCGCTGACCCGTCTCCGCGAAGTCGTCGCGTGTGTAGTCGATAACGTCGTCCGCACCGATCGACCGGACCAGGTTCACCTTCGTCGTGCTGCACACGCCGGTGACATGAGCTCCTAACGCCTTGGCGATCTGCACGGCAAACGACCCAACGCCGCCCGCGGCCCCGATGATCAGCACCTTCTGCCCCGGCAGAACCTTTCCGCTGTTCCGGACAGCCTGGAGCGCGGTGCAGCCTGAAGTGGGAACAGTCGCCGCTTGCTCGAAGGTGAGGTTTGCCGGCTTGGGCGCCACCTTGTCCGGGCGAGCGGTCGTGTACTCGGCGAATGCACCGTCGCAGATCCCGAACACCTCATCGCCCGACTGAAACTGAGTGACATCCTTCCCGACGGCCTCGACACGGCCTGCCACGTCGGTGCCCCGGACGCGGGCTTTGGGCGCGCGGAGCCCGGAGCCTGCGATGCGGAAGAGGTACGGCAGGCCCGTCATGAAGTGCCAGTCTCCGATGTGTGCGCTTGCGGCGAGGACGCGCAGGAGCACCTCGTCGCCGCCGAGCTCGGGCTGATCTATGTCCTTGAGTTCGAGAACGTCGGCTGAGCCGTACCTCTCCTGCACGATCGCCTTCATCGGATCCTCCCGGTCACGCGGGTCGCCGCTCCATCGGAAAGCAACCGTCTGATCGAAGCATGACAGAGCAACGAGTGACGCTTGCATGGGCCAGCGTGCGCGACTGTCACTCGAGCCGCGGCACGCAGCGTCACACATCCATTAGCTGTTGCCAGCGTGGGTCCGATCGCAGCGCCGCGAAATCCTCGCCGTGCGCAGCGAGCTTTCGCGCGCGCTCCGGACCGAGCGCGAACGCCCGGGCGAGGTGCTCGAAGGCGGCGTCGGCGTTTCCGGTGAGCGCCTCGAAGCAGGCAGTGTTGTAGGCGGGCTGCCAAGCGTTGGGGTCGCGGGCGAGCTCCTCGGCGAGGAGCGCCCGCGCCTCCTCGTCGCCCCGCGCGTGTGCCTGCGCGAACGCGATCTGGAAGTCCTCCCACGACTTCGGCTCGAACGGTTCCCCCGGCTTTCCGCCGATGGCGACCACAAGCGTCTCTGGTTCGACGGC
>JBKPDB010000161.1:0-26389 GCA_046727655.1 Actinomycetota bacterium | reverse complement strand
TTCGCCGCGACCGGCGTCTACAGTCCCTGGCGTGATTCTCGAGAACGGCGTCGTGCACACGATGGACGCCTCGCTGCCGGTGACCCGGGCCCTTGCGATCGCCGGCGACCGCGTCGCCGGGGGAGTCGGAACGCACGAGCGGCTGCTCGCGAGCCCGGACCGGGTCGACCTCGGCGGCCGCTGCGTCCTACCCGGCCTCAACGACTCGCACGTCCACTTCCCGACGTGGTCTCTTGCGCAGCGGCAGGTGCGCCTGGAGGGCGCGGCCTCGCTCGAAGAGACGCTTGCCCGCGTCGCCGACGCTGCAGCAGCAGCAAAGCCGGACCGCTGGTTGCGCGGCATGGGCTGGCGGAGCGGCGACTGGTCGCCGGCCGTCGAGCCGACGAAGGAAGCCCTGGACCGCGTCACCGGCGAGACGCCGACCGCGCTGATGGCACGCGACTACCACTCGCTCTGGCTCAACAGCGCCGCGCTCGCCCGAGCGAACGGCGACCTCGACGTGCCGGGCGGCGTCGTCGAGCGTGACGCCGACGGCGCTCCCACAGGCGTGCTCCGCGAGGAGTGCGCCTGGCACTTCCGCGACACCTACGCCCGCCCGACCGAAGACGAGCTGGTCGAGGCGTCCCGAGAGGGCATGCGCGTCGCCGTCGCGCGGGGCGTCACTGCGGTGCACGACAAGGACGGCTGGCTCGGCGCGCTGGGAGTGTGGCAGCGGCTCCGCGACGAAGGCTCGCTGCACCTGCGCGTGTGGCAATCGATTCCGGCGAAGCAGGTGGGGGACGTTGCCAGTCTCCACCTACGCAGCGGCTTCGGCGACGACCTCGTGCGGCTCGGCTACCTGAAGGCGTTCATGGACGGGACGCTCGGCTCGCGGACAGCTCGAATGCTCGACGGGACAGGAGTGGAGATAACGAGCAAAGAGGAGCTCGCGGAGATCGTCCGGCGGGGTGCGGAAGCCGGGCTCCCGGTCGCGGTCCACGCGATCGGCGACCTTGCGAACCGTGACGCGCTCGACGCGTTCGAGGAGACGCAGGCGCAGTGGAAGCCGCTCGGCTTGCGGCAACGGATCGAGCATGCCCAGCTCCTCGCGTCGCAGGACCTCGCGCGTTTCGCCGAGATCGGAGTCGCCGCCTCCGTCCAGTTCAGCCACGCCCCGTCCGACCGGGACATCGCCGACCGCTTCTGGGCCGGCAAGACGGACGGTGCGTACGCGTACCGCTCGCTCCTCGACGCAGGCGCGGTCCTCGCCAACGGCTCCGACGCGCCGATCGAGGAGCTCGAACCGTGGGCCGGGATCTGCGCAGGCGTGCTCCGCACGATCGACGGCCGCGACCCGTGGCATCCCGAGCAGCGGCTCACGCTCGAAGAGTCCCTCCTGGCCACCATCGTCACTCCCGCGTGGCTCGCGGGCGACGAGCGTCGCCGCGGCAAGCTCACGCCCGGCTTCCTCGCCGATCTCGTCGTTCTCGACCATGATCCCTTCGAGCTCGAGCCGGAGGAGCTACCCGGTGTTCAGGTGGTCGCGACGATGCTCGGCGGCCGCTGGACGTACAACGCACCGCCCTGGGACTAACCGGCGCTTGCATTGCACCCGGTCGATCGGAGACGATCGGGTACGGGGTTCCGCGAACAGCAGGAGGCGTCCATGGCAGCTGAGGCGGATCGGTCTCGATCCTTCGACCATTTGCGGGAGCACTCGGTCGGGCTCCCGGAGACTCTGTTCCAGTCGATCACGCACATGGCTCCTGGTGCGGCGATCGCCTTCTCGATCCTGGTGTCCGTCCAGTTCTCCGGGCCGGTCCTGCCCCTGTCGGTCCTCTTCGCGCTCGTGGCCTGCGTCCTCGTGGCGAGCTCGATCGGCCAACTCGCCAAGCACATTCCGTCGGCGGGCGGCCTCTACGCCTACGTCTCCCGTGCGCTCGGCCCGCACGCGGGCTTCATGGTCGGCTGGGCGTTCCTCCTCTTCGAGCCCCTCGTCGCACCTCTGCTGTTCCTGATCTTCTCGTGGGCGACCACCGATGTCGTCAAGAACGAATGGGGCTGGGACTACACCGGCCAGTGGTGGATCTGGATCCTCCTCGCAGCCGGGATCGTCTTCTTCCTGACCTATCGGGACGTCCGACTGTCGACGAGGGCCGGCGTCGTGCTCGGCATCTTCGAGATCAGCGTCTTCGTCGCCCTCTCGGTCTGGATGATCTTCTCCAACTTCAACGACAACACGCTCCAGGTCTTCAACCCGACCCACGCCGAGGCGGGGACCTACAACGGCGTCTTCAAGGGGATGGTCTTCGCGATCCTCGCCTTCATCGGCTTCGAGGCTGCGGCGCCGCTCGGCGAGGAGGCGAAGAATCCGCGGTGGACCGTGCCGCGCGCCGTCGTCCTCTCCGCATTCGGAATCGGGCTCTTCTACGTCCTGTGCTCGTACGCGTGGGTGATCGGCACCGGCTTCCCGAACTTCACGGAGGACACGCTCGCGCAGCCCGACCCGTGGCGACACCTCGGCAAGGTGTTCTGGAGCGGCGGCTGGGTGCTCGTGTGGCTCGCGATTCTCAACTCCGCGATCGCGAACTCGAATGCGGGCGTCAACGCCGCCACGCGCGTCATCTACTCGCTCGGACGTAACGGCGCGCTTCCACGCGCGTTCGCACGTACGCACCCAGTCCATCGGACCCCGCACGTGGCGATCATCTTTCAGACGATCCTCGGCATCACCGTCGCGCTCCTGCTGGGCTGGAAATACAGCAGCAACCTCATCACCGCCTTCAGCATCCTCGCCGCCGCGGTGACGATCGTCGTCATCGTCGTCTACATCACAGTCTGCTTTTCCTGCATCGCGTATTTCAGCCGCACGGAGCGCCTCGCACAGTTCAACCCGTTGCTGCACTGGATCTTCCCGATCCTCGGGGCGGCAGCCTTCGTGCCGCCGCTGTACTACCAATACTTCCCGTTGCCGCCGTACCCGATCAGGTATGCGAACTGGATCGCGATCGGTTGGCTGGCCGCGGGCGTGGTTGTCACTACGTTCGTGCCGAGACGGGTCCTGGAGGACACCGAACACTTCTTCGAAGTCGAGGAGGAGACGGGCGAGGCCGAGGACACGGCCTTCGCGCCGACAACGCGGCCGTTACCGGCTGAAGGCTCATGAGCGTCGCGGTCGGCCACCGAATCGGGCGCGACGAGATCATCTGGGCCTTCGGCCCCGACCTCGAGCCCGTGCTCGAGGTCGATCCCGGTGACGTCGTCACGTTCGAGACGAACGACTGCTTCACGGGCCAGATCACCTCGGAGGACGATCTGGTCACGGAGATCGACTTCGCGCGCGTCAACAGCGCGACGGGCCCGGTCGCCGTCCGCGGCGCCGAGCCCGGCGACTCACTCGTCGCGGAGATCCTCGACGTGCGTCCGGTGGACCAGGGCTTCGCGTGCCTGATCCCTGGCTTCGGGCAACTGATCGACCAGGTCCCCTCGCCGGTGACAAGGCTCTTCCGGGTTGCGGACGGCTGGATCGAGATGAACGAGCGGGTGCGCTTCCCGGCCCGCCCGATGGTCGGCGTTGTCGGCGTGGCAACCGACGGCGAGACGCTCACGAACGGGCTCGCGGGCCGGCACGGCGGAAATCTCGACGATCACCTGCACGGCACGGGAGCTCGCATCTACTTCCCCGTGCGGCAGCCCGGCGGGATGTTCGCGGTCGGCGACATGCACGCGTCGATGGGTGACGGCGAGATCTGCTTCACCGGCGTGGAGATCGCCGGCGAGGTCGATATCCGCTTCGATGTCCTCAAGCGGAGGCAGGGGACGTGGCCCGTGACGGAGCTCGAGGAGCGCTGGATTCCGCACGCCACTGCCGACGGCTTCGAAGAGGCTCTCCAGCTCTGCTCCGAGGAGGCGGCGCGGCTGCTCGTCGACCAGTGCGGCTTCTCCCCGGAGGACGCCTTCATCTTCCTTTCCGTGGCCTGCGACGCGGGAGTGGCGCAGGCGTGCAAGCCGGCGGTCGGCTTCGGCGCGATCGCCCGCTTCTCGATTCCGAAGCTGGAGGCGACGCCGGGCCCGTTTCGGCAATAACTGACGGGGCGCGGCGTTTCTGTCCCCAGTCAGCGTTCAAGATCGTTGTCGGTCGGGGCAACGGCGACGTCCGCCAACAAACCTATCCTGGGTGTATGGCTGAGAGGCGCGTTGTCCAGCAGGCATACCGGTTTGAGCTTGACCCGAATCAGACTCATCGCGCGCTGTTGGCGAAGAGCGTCGGTGCAAGCCGGTTTGTCTACAACTGGGGCCTGGAGGTGTCGCAGCGCGAATACGAGCTGACGGGGAGGCGGCCGAGGCTCGGCGAGCTGAAGTCGCGCCTGGTCGAACTGAAGAAGGGCGAGTGCCCGTGGCTATATGAGGTGTCGGCGCACATCGGCCAATCCGCGCTGAAGGACCTGAACGAGGCGTTCGAACGTTTCTTGAAGGCGCTGAAGAACGCGGGGCCGAAGAGCAGCTACCCGCGCTTCAAGAAGCGTGGCGAACGGGACTCGGCGAGGCTGTACGGGGTGGCGCTCGAGGAGCGGCACATCCGACTGCCGATGATCGGCCGGGTCAGGTTGAAAGAGACGCGCTCGCAGCGCGGTTTCCAGGGGCGGATCCTTTCGGCGACGGTCCGGCGACGGGCGGACCGCTGGTTCGTCTCCCTCTGCGTCGAGCTCGAGCGGGACGTCGTCGAACCAAAGCGAGCCAGGAACCCAGCGGACGTTGTCGGCATCGATCTCGGCTTGCTTAGCGCGGCGGTGATACACGACGGCTGCACGACACGCGTTATCCAGCCAGCCCAGGCGTTGCGCAGAGACCTGCGGAAGCTCGCGCGGCTGAACAGGCGGCTGGCCCGCAAGCAGAAGGGATCACAGAACCGTGAGAAGGCGAAGCTCGAGCTCGCTCGCGTGCACTACCGGATCTCATGCCTGAGGCACGACCATCTCCACAAGCTGACGTCGTCACTGGCGAGAACCAAGTCAGTGATCGTGCTGGAGGACCTGAATGTCAAAGGGATGCAGCGGAACAAGCATCTCGCCTTGTCGGTCGCCGATGCGGGGATGGGGCACTTGCGCCGGCAACTCGACTACAAGTGCAAGTGGTACGGCGCCCGGCTGGTTATCGTCGATCGCTTCCACCCCTCGACGCAGCTCTGCTCGAGCTGCGGCGTCCTGAACGAGCAGGTCAAGGGCTTCGAGGGCCTGAAGAAGCGGACGTTCGACTGCACGGCCTGCGGCCTCTCGCTCGACCGAGACGCCAACGCCGCGCTCAACCTTCACGACTACGGCCTGAAGCAGCTTGGGATCGTTCCCCTACCGGAGGGTCTCCGGGAAGTCACGCCTGTCGGAGAGGACGGCTCTGGCTCGACGCCATCCCGGCGAGCGAAACCAGCCTCGATGAAGCAGGAAGCGTCAGTTGCTCGTCGCAATTCGCGGCGGCACACGTGGAGGCAAGCGGAAACGCTTGCCGGTGTGGCTACGAGTGGGATGTGTCCATCCCGGTGAAAAGCCGCACTTCCGCCGACTACACTGGAAGGGCGATGCGCACCATGAACCCCGTCCACGAGGCGACCTCCTGTGCCGTCGCGGCCTGTGCCGAGATCATCGGCGCGAAGTGGACCGCGATCCTCGTCCACGACCTCTCAGAGGGCCCGCGGCGCTTCTCCGAGCTGGAGCATTCGTGCGCCGGCATCAGCCCGCGGACGCTGTCGGAGCGTCTCCGCGCTCTAGAGGACGAGGAGATCGTCGAGCGCCGGAGCTATGCGGAGTCGCCGCCGCGCGTGGAGTACGAGCTGACGGCGAAGGGCGCCGCGCTGCTGCCGATCATCACGGAGATGCGGCGGTTTGGGCACGAGTACCTGACGGCCTGTTAGACCAGTCGGGCTCCGCCCAGAGCTTCACCAGCTCCACGATCGTTGCCGCTGATGCGGCCATGTCCTGCACGGACGCCCACTCCAGCACGGAGTGGAACTGGTGCGCGCCCGTGTAGACGTTCGGCGTCAAGAGCCCGCGCGCGCTCAGCATCGCACCATCGGTTCCGCCGCGAATCGGCTCGCGCCACGGCTCGAGACCCATCCGCCGTGCCGCCTCGTCGGCGGCGTCGGTCACGCCCGGATCGGTGTCGAGGAACTCCTTCATGTTGCGGTAGCTCTCCTCGACCGTCACGGTCACGTGAGCCCGCGGCTCCTCCGCTGCTACCTCGTCCGCCAGCTTGCGCAGGAGCTGTTCGTGCTCCTCGAGCTTCTTCGCGTCGAAGTCGCGCGCGATGAACCTCAGCTCTGCTTCGGCCGTCGTCCCGGTGAACCGCGTCGGATGGACGAAGCCGTCGCGCCCGTCGGTCGTCTCGGGCGAGCGGGAATCGGACGGCAGCCGGTCGATGATCTCCGCCCCCAGCTTGATCGCGTTCACCATCTTCCCCTTGGAGGTGCCCGGATGAACGCTGAGGCCCTCGATGCGGATCCGTACTTCGGAGGCGGAGAAGGTCTCGTCGTCGATGCGGCCGAGCTCGGAACCGTCGAGCGTGTAGGCGAAGTCGGCGCCGAACTGGTCGATGTCGAAGCGCTCGACACCGCGGCCGACCTCCTCGTCGACGGTGAAGCCGACGCGGACGGGTGCGTGCTCGATCTCGGGGTGTGCAGCCAGGTACGCAACCGCGGCGACGATCTCGGCCACGCCGGCCTTGTCGTCGGCGCCGAGCAGCGTCGTGCCGTCGGTCGTGACGATGTCGTGTCCCTTTCGTTCGGCCAGCAGCGGGTTCTCGTCGGCGCGGAGGACCTTGCGCTCGTCGCCGGGGAGGACGATGTCCCCGCCGTCGTAGCCCCGCACCACTTGCGGCTTCACGCCGGCGCCCGATTCGTCGAAGCTCGTGTCCATGTGGGCGATCAGGCCGACGGTCGGCCCGCCAGAGCCCGGCAGCGTCGCGAACACGTAGCCGTGGTCCATCAGCTCGACGTCGTCGAGGCCGGCCTCGCGCAGCTCTTCGGCGAGCACCTTCGCCAGGTCGAGCTGCTTCGCGGTGCTCGGATACGTCTCGGAGTCGGAGTCGGACTGCGTGTCGATCTGGACGTACCGCAGGAACCGTTCGAGGACGTCGTCCGCGAGCTCGGCTGCGAGCGGCGTCAGATACCGAGAATCAGCCAAGCGCGGCGAGGCTCCGGTAGAGCTCCGACGCCGCCGAGACGGCGCGGTCGACGTCGACCACCCGGAGCCGCTCGTTGGGTGAGTGCACGTTGCTGTCCAGCAAGGCGAAGCCGGTTCCGATCGTCGGGATGCCCTTCTCGGCGAGCGCCGGATAGATCGGCAACGTGCCGCCGACGCGGACGAGAATGGGCGCGACTCCCGTTGCGCGCTCGAACGCCTCGACCCCGAGCTGGATCGCCGGTTCGTCCGGCGAGAAGACACCGGGCGCCGCTGCGTTCTCGACCTCGACGTCGACCTCCGCGCCTTCGGGAACGACTCCGCGGATGAGCTTCTCTGCGGCGGCTGCGATCGTCTCTGGGTCCTGTCCGGGAGCAAGCCGAATCGTAAATCGCGCGCGCGCCTCGACGACGAGCGTCGTGTTGACGAGGTCCGGCTTGCCGCCTTGGATCCCGTTTACGTCCATCGACGGCTCCGCCCAGGTCCGGTCGTAGAAGTCCTCTGCGGCCTTCGGATCGAGCGGCGTCGCGCCTGCCTCGTGGAGGATCTCCCGACCCGACGGCAGCTTCTTCAGGCTCTCGAGCTCGGCCTCGCTGAGCGGCGTGCGGCCGACGCGCAACTCGTCCGGCAGGAGCCCGTCGCGCGCGGTGACCGCGGAAAGCGCCTGCGTGAGCACATGGATCGCGTTGAGCGCAGCGCCGCCGTAGTACCCGGAGTGCATGTCGCGCTCCCCGGTACGCACCGTGATGCGGAACCCGACCAGCCCCCTCGTCGCGATCGCGAACTCGGGCTGTTCCGGTCGCGTCATCCCGCCGTCGAAGATGATGCATGCGTCGGCGCCGCGATCGTCCTCGCGGATGTAGTCGACGATCGAGTGGCCGCCGATCTCCTCTTCGCCGTCACACGCGATCCGGAGGTTGACCGCCAGAGCGCCGTCGGAGCGCAGTAGCTCGGCGGCCTTCAGCAGCGTGTAGAGCTGACCCTTGTCGTCGGCGATGCCGCGGGCATAGAACCAGCCGTTGCGCTCGGCGAGCTCGAACGGCGGCGTCTCCCAGAGCTCGAGCGGTGCGGGCGGCTGAACGTCGAAGTGCCCGTAGAGAAGCACGGTCGGCGCAGCCGAGCCGTTCGTGTTCGCGGGAATGTCGCCGATGACGAGATCTCGCTCGCCGCGGCGGAGGAGCTCTGCCTCACCGCCCGTCCGCTTGACGAAGTCGCGAACCCACTCGGCCGCCCGGCGCACGTCGTCGGAGTGCGCGGGGTCGGCGCTGACGCTGGGGATGGCGATGAACTCGCGCAGCTCGTCGAGCCAGATCTGGTTCACGGCGGGCGAGTCTATGTAACTCGTCTTATTGGCGGGCGATGATGGTGGAGCCGCTCTTCCCGTGTCCTGCCACTGCTGGGGAAGCCAGGGCGACTGCCGCGATCACAGCCAGCAGGACCGCAACGCTCTTCTTCCGCATGTATCGGATTCTATGCCACGGCTCAGCCGCGGCCAAACACCCTGCTCTTACGCGACGTCGCGCAGCTTGATCGCGTCGGCGAGCGCGCGGAGCTTCTTCAGGCTCTGGTTCTCGATCTGGCGGATGCGCTCGCGGGTGACGTTGAACGTCCGGCCAACTTCGTCCAGCGTCCGCGGATGCTGGCCGTCGAGGCCGTAGCGAAGCTCGAGCACCTGGCGCTCGCGGCTCGACAGCGTGCCGAGGATCTTGCGCAGGGTTTCCTTGCGCATCGTGATCTCCGCCTCCTCGTCGGGGAGCGGAAGGTTCTCGTCCGTGATGAAGTGGCCGAACTCGGACTCGTCCTCGTCTCCGACCGGCTTCTCGAGCGAGACCGGCGTCTGCGCGCTGCGGCGGATGTGCTCCACCTCGTCGGTCGTCAGGTCGAGGTCGTGCGCAATCTCCACCGAGCTCGGCTCACGGCCGAGCTCCGCGCGTAGCTTGCGCTCGGAGCGGACGATCTTGTTCAGCTTCTCGACGACATGCACGGGCATGCGGATCGTGCGCGCCTTGTCGGCGAGGGCGCGGGCGACCGCCTGCCGAATCCACCACGTCGCATACGTCGAGAACTTGAAGCCCTTCCGGTAGTCGAACTTCTCCGCGGCACGAACGAGACCGATCGTGCCTTCCTGGATCAGATCGAGGAACGGGAGCCCCTGGTTCCGGTACTTCTTCGCGATCGACACGACGAGCCGGAGATTCGCCTCCACCATCTCCTGCTTCGCGCCGTGGTCACCGCGCTCGATCCGCTTCGCGAGCTCGACCTCCTGCGCGGCCGTGAGCAGGTCGACCTTGCCGATGTCCTTCAGGAACAGCTGCAGCGCGTCGGTGGAGACTTCGCGCGGAGCCTCGGCCTGTTGCTCTTCCTCGTCATCCGGGACGTCGCTGACGACCTCGATGTGCAGCTCTTCGAGAGCGTGGTAGAAGTCGTCGATCTGGGCCGGCTCGAGATCGAAGTCGTCTAGCGCGACGGCGATCTCGTCCGCCCTCAGCTGGCCGCTCTCGCGCCCGGCCTCCAAAAGCGCCTTGGCGTCGTCGGTCTCCAGTAGGTCGACGACACCCTTCGGTGCGGTCGCTTCCTCCGTTGCGCTCACTCTCCGTTCCCCCCTCATGGACCCGGCTTTGTGCGATGCCGCACTGTGCCAGCTGTTCAGGACGAGCGCCATAGGCCGAACGGCCCATTTTTCGGCAGCGACGGGTCCTAGGGTCTCCGAGCGGCTTCGAGGAGCCTCTGAGCCCGCTTCCCAAGCGGGGTTTCGGGCCCCTGGGCGCGGGCGAGGCTGAGCTCCTTGCGAGCCCGCGGAAGGTCGCCGAAGTAGATCAGGAGCAGGCCGAGGTGGAATCGAACCGTCTGGGCGCGAGGGAATCGGCGGACGAGCGGCCCGAGGCGTGCGAAGGCGCCGGCAGGGCGATCCTTGTCGTACAGGCCGACCGCGGCTGCGGTGAGCGCCTCGGGGTCATTCGGCGCGGCCTTCGCCGCAGCGGCGAACTCCCGTTCGGCGGAGACCGGCCGGAGCGCCTGCTGAAAGCCGATGCCCCGCAGCAGGTGCAGCTGACCCTTGTCGGCCGCCCTTCGAAACGTCGGCAGGAACGGCGGCAGCCCCGGCGGCGTATTGGGGTGGCGCAGGTCTTGCGCTCGGACGGCCGAGGGCGAGTCGGGTTGCACGCGCTCCGCGTCGCGCCAGGCGCGGGCCGCGTCCTCCGCCTGTCCCGACAGCGCGAGCGCGACGCCGAGCTCGAGGCGGACGAGGCCGCTGTCGGGATACCGCGCGGCGAGGATGCGCAGGCGACGCACCGTCCCGGACGGCCACGCTGCGAGCGCTTCGCGCACTTCGCCGGCAACTGCGGGCGGCGCCGTTGGATCGGCCGAGAACGGCGGCGGCTTCGTCTTCGTCTGCCGGACGTCGGAGCGCGTGGCGAACGTGACGCCGACGGCGGTGCCTGCGGCGGCGAGCGCCGCCACGCCGACGACGATCCAGACGCGCAGGCGAGGGCTCATCGCGCCCGACGCTACCTGTGCAGAGGGCGGCTATATTTCTGAAAGCAATGCCCACCTATCGCGAATTGCTTCAGCAGGTCCGCGACGAGATCGCCGAGGTCGACGCGGGCGGCGCGCGCGACCTCATCGACGAGCGCGACCCGCTCGTGGTCGACGTCCGCGAGCAGGACGAATGGGACGAGGGTCACATTCCGGGAGCGATTCACATACCCCGCGGCTTCCTCGAGTCCCGGATCGAACGGGCAGCCCCCGATTCGACCCGGCCGGTTCTCCTCTACTGCTCGGCCGGCAACCGGTCCGCTTTCGCCGCAAAAACGCTGACCGAGCTGGGTTACGAGGACGTGGCGTCGCTCGCCGGCGGCTTCACCGACTGGAAGCGGAACGGCTTCCCCGTCGAGCTGAGCGCCGGACTCGACCCTCAGCGCCGAGCGCGCTACAGCCGCCATCTGCTCATCCCGGAGGTGGGCGAGCAGGGGCAGTTGAAGCTCCTGGACTCGAAGGTTCTCCTGATCGGCGCGGGTGGGCTCGGCTCGCCGGCGTCGCTCTATCTCGCTGCCGCAGGAGTCGGCCGGATCGGGATCGTCGACGCCGACGTCGTCGACGAGTCGAACCTGCAGCGACAGATCGTGCATTCGACCGAGCGTCTCGGAGAGCCGAAGGTTCAGTCGGCGAAGCAAACGGTCGAGGCGCTCAATCCGGACGTGCAGGTCGTTGCGTACGAGGAGCGGCTGACGTCCGAGAACGTCGAGCGGATCCTCGCCGACGGCTGGGACGTGATCGTCGACGGCGCCGACAACTTCCCGACGCGCTACCTCGTCAACGACGCGTCCGTGTGGCACGGGATTCCCGTCGTGCACGGGTCGATCTATCGCTTCGAGGGACAGGTCACCGTGTTCAAGCCGCACGAAGGCCCGTGCTATCGCTGCCTCTTCCCCACCCCGCCGCCGCCCGAGCTCGCACCGTCGTGCGCGGAGGGCGGCGTGCTCGGCGTCCTGCCAGGGATCATCGGCTCGCTCCAGGCGAACGAGGCGCTCAAGCTCGCGCTCGGAATCGGCGAGCCGCTCGTCGGCCGGCTGCTCTTGTTCGACGCGCTCTCCGCGGAGTTCAACGAGGTGAAGCTGCGCCGCGATCCGGGCTGCCCGGTCTGCGGCGAGCACCCGACGATCACGGATTACATCGACTATGTCCAGTTCTGCGCGGGCACGCGGGAGACTGCATGACGGTCGCTCGCCTTCGGCTCACTCCAGTGGGGGAAACCATATTTCCCCCACTAGCCCCCTTCTTCAGGTTACGCCTCAGCCCCCGCGCCGCTGAGATCGCCGCGGGGGCTGAGGACGAAGAGCGGGGAAACCTCACGGGTTCCCCCTTAGCCCCTTCCCTTCGTCATCGCGCGGAGATCGGGCGATGACGCGCGTCAGGATTCCGCCGACGCTGCGAGAACAAGTCTCCGGCGAACGGGAGGTCGCGGCGGAGGGAGACACCGTTCGCGAGCTGCTCGACGACTTGATGGACCGGTTCCCCGCGCTGCGCCCGCAGCTCGTCGAGGACGGCGACCTGGCGCCGTTCGTCAACGTGTACGTCGAGGGCGAGGACGTGCGGACCCTCGATGGCATCGATACGGAGGTACGCACCGGCTCGACGGTCATCCTGCTGCCGGCGATGGCCGGCGGATGACGTCGGTCGAGCAGCTCTACGGCGAAATCTGGGCGGCGGAGGACGGGCTCGAGTCGGAGCTCGAGCGGAGCCTCGACCCGCGCGGCACCGAGTGGCTGTTCGAGGCCTTCGCGTCGCTCGGGCCGCAACGAGGGCAGCTGGTCGTCGACGTAGGCGCGCGCGATGCGGGTCACGCGATCCGGCTCGTGCGCGAGCACGGCCTGCGCGCGATCGCCGTAGACCCGGTCCCGCTTCACGTCGAGCTCGCGCAACAGGCGGTTGCGGAAGCCGGGCTCCAAGCAGAGGTCGACGTCGTCCAGGCCGGCATCGAAGACATGCCGGTACCCGATGCCGCGGCCGACTGGATCTGGTGCCGCGACGTCCTCGTCCACGTCGACGTCACGCGAGGCTTCGCCGAGTGCGCACGCATCCTTCGCCCCGGCGGACACATGCTCGCGTACGTCACCTGCGCAACCGAGACGCTCGAGCCGCACGAGGCAGAAGCGCTTTTCGACGCTGTCGCGATCGTCCCCGAGAGCACCGTACCGAGCGTCGTCGAGAGGCGTGCCGAGAACGCGGGGCTGACACTCGTCTCCACCACGTGCCTCGGCGGCGAGTGGCGCGAGCGCATGATCGAGGACGGGTCCTGGAACCCGAGCGACGACCTCCTCCGCATGTCGCGGCTGCATCGTCGCGAAAGTGAACTGGTCGAGCGCCACGGCGAAGCTCGCGTAGCCGCGTACGCCGCGGGCAGACGTTGGGGCGTGTACCAGCTCCTCGGCAAGCTCTGCCCCACGGTGTACGTCTGGCGGCGCGATGCGTAGCGTCGTGGCGCCGTCGCTCCTCGACCTGATCGGCAACACGCCGCTGGTCGAGCTGCAGCGCGTGGGCGACGTCCAGCTGTACGCGAAGCTCGAGGGACAGAACCCGACCGGCTCGATCAAGGATCGCATCGCGAAGGCGATGATCGAAGCGGCCGAAGCGTCGGGCGAGCTTCAGCCCGGCCGCGAGCTGCTCGAGCCGACGAGCGGGAACACCGGCATCTCGCTTGCGCTCATCGCCAAGCTCAAGGGCTATCCGCTGACGTGCGTGATGCCCGAGAACGCAACGGAGGAACGAAAGCGTCTTCTCCGTCTCTTCGGTGGGCAGATCATCTTCTCGCCCGGCGACGAGGGATCCAACGGCGCGGTGCGGATGGCAATCGACCTCGCCGAACGCGAGCCGAGATATTTCATGCCGTTCCAGTACGCGAACGAGGCGAACCCGAGAGCACACTACGACGGGACGGGCGCCGAGATCGCCGAGGCGCTCGACCGCGTCGACGTCCTCGTCGCGGGCCTCGGCACGGGCGGCACGTTGATGGGTGCGGGCGAGCGGTTGCGCGAGCGCTTTCCCGACGTGGTCGTCGCGGCGGCGGAACCACTCCCCGGCGATCCGGTCATGGGTCTACGTTCGCTCGAGGAGGGTTACGTCCCGCCGATCCTCGACGTCTCGAAGCTCGACCGCAAAGTCCTCGTCTCGAACGAGGACTCGGTAAAGGAAGTGCGCCGTCTCCTCGACGAGGACGGCGTCTTCGCCGGCGTCTCCGCGGGTGCGGTCGGCCACGTCGCGCGCAAGCTCGCCGCGGAGCTCGACGAGGGCGTCGTCGTCGCGGTCTTCGCGGACGGCGGCTGGAAGTACCTCTCCGCCGAGTTCTGGAACGCAGACGACGTCGAATCGGCGATGGAGCGCATGGTCTGGTGGTGATTCCGCAGGACGTGCGGGCACAGCTCGTCGCTCACGCGCAGGAGGAAGTGCCGAACGAAGCGTGCGGGCTCGTGCTGCTGCGCGACGGCCGCGCCGACCGCTACGAACGCGGCCGGAACGCGGCGTCGTCTCCGTATCGCTTCGAGCTCGAGTTCGACGACCCGGAGATCTGGTTCGCCGAGGACGACGGCTACGAGCTCGCCGTGTTCCATTCGCACATCTCGGCGCCGGCCCGGCCCTCCCGCACCGACGTCGAGAACATCGGCCTTTGGGCCGGCAAGTCCTATCTCGTCTACTCGCTGAAAGACGACGATCTGGCCGCCTTCGTGATCGAAGACGGCCAGATCGAAGACTTGCCGCTTACGTAACCCGGAACGTGCCCTTCATGCCGGCCGCGGCATGCGGGTCGCACTGGTAGGTGTACTTGCCTTTCTTGAGCGTGATCGTCCAGGTGGTCTCCCCCTTGAACGAGACGCTCGTCTTCTTGCTCAAGCCGGGCCCGGTCAGGTGGAAGTTGTGGATCGTGGACTTGTCCTCGACCTTGATCTTGTACTTCCCGGCCTTGATCGTCTTGAGGTCCTTGCCGGCCTTCTCCACTTCGATCTTGAAGCCGGGCCCGACCTCGCCCTTGAGTGGGGCAGTTGCTCCCCACGCGGGGACGACGATCAGGACCGCAGCAAGCGCGGCGCTGGCAAGTGCGGAAACGAGTAGTCGGTACATTGGTTGCCCCTTCGTGTTGACGACGATATCCCCGTCTCTACGCGAAGGAGCCCGGTCCGGTTTGCCGGCTACGTGACCTTGAGCGTGCCTTTCATGCCCGCCGCAGCATGACCTGGGACGGTGCACTTGTAGGCAGACTTGCCCTTCTTCAGCGTGACGGTGAGTGTCGTGGTCTTCCCGGCGCTGATGAGCTTCGTCTTCTTGCCTCCGATCGCGAAGTCGTGAGGCAGCTTGCCCTTGTTCGTCAGCTTGAACGTCACCTTGCCGTGAGGAACGCTCGTCTTCGAGAGGGTGAACTTGAACTCCTTGGCCGTCACGTTCACCGTGACTGCCTTCACCGCAGTCGAACCGGCTGATATCGGCCCGGCCGCGACGAGAGCCGCAAGCGCGACCCCGAGCGCCAGCGTGATCCGTTTCATGAGTCTCCTTCCGAGATTGCCAGTCCTGCCCCAGTTGCCACTGACCATCGTAGCCCTGGCCCAGGGACAGTCCGTCGGTGCGTCCGGGGCGGAGACTCCGGTCGACGACCTCGTTCCCGTCCCTACCTAGTTGTCAGCGTCGAAAAGGTCGGCCTCGAGCGCGCCGCGTTCCTCCTCGTCCCGTTCTTTCTGAGCACGGCGCTGCTCGAACGTCACCGCGAGCTTGTTGATGCGCGAGCCTTCGACGTCCAGGACGTCGAAGCGCAAGCCGTCGTGTGCGATGTCGTCGCCGACCTCGGGCTGGCGGCCGAGCAGCCCGAACACGAACCCCGCGACCGTGTGGTAGTCCTCATCCGGCAGCGACGTATGGAAACGCTCGTTGAAGTCGTCGATCGGGAACGTGCCGTCGATCTTCACCGTGTCCTCGTCGACCTGCTCAACTGACTCGTCCGGCAAGTCGAACTCGTCCTCGATCTCGCCGACGATCTCCTCGAGCAGGTCTTCGAGCGTGACGATTCCTTCCATCTCACCGTACTCGTCGACGACGATCGCCATGTGCTGGTTCGTCCGCCGGAACTCGGTCAAGAGAGCCGCGAGATCCTTCGTCTCGGGGACGATGTGCGCCGGACGAATGAGGTCCCCGACCTTGACCTCGTGCATGCCCCTGTCACGCAGTGCGGAGAAGAGGTCGCGGACGTGGAGGATCCCGACGACGTTGTCGAGCGTCTCGCTATAGACCGGATACCGCGTATACGGAGAGTCCATCACCGCCTCGAGACACTGCTCGGGCGGCAGGTCGACGGAGAGCGCAACGACTTCGGGCCGCGGCACCATCACATCAGAGGCTTCCTTGTCGGCGAAATCGAAGACCTTGTAGAGCATCTCCTGTTCCTGCTGCTCGATCTCGCCGCCTCTCGTCGACTGCGAGACGAGCAGGCGTAGCTCGGCCTCGGAATAAGGCTCGTCCTCGCCGCCAGGCGGCTCGAGGCCGAGCGCCCGTAGCACGAGCTCCGTCGCGCGCCGGAGAATCCAGATCAACGGCCAGAAGACGACGAAGAAGGCACGGACCGCCGGGGCGACCGCGAGCGCAGTGCGTTCACGATGCCCGAGCGCGATCCCCTTCGGCACGAGCTCCCCGATCACGACGTGCAAGAACGTGAGGATCAGGTAGGCGAACAGCACCGCGAGGATCGTCGCCAGGAAGTCGTCGAAGGCGTGCGCGAGCGCCTGCTCGCCGAGAGCACCGATTCCCAGTGATGTGAGCGTGACGGCGAGCTGCATCGCCGCAATGAACCGCGGCGGATCGGAGGTGATCCGCAGCACCTCTCGGGCGCGTCGGTTGCCCTGATGCTGCAGCTCGACGATGCGCGTGCGGCGCGCGGTGACGAGTCCGTACTCGGCCGCGACGAAGAAGCCGTTCAGCAGAATGAGAACGCCGACTGCGACGAGCTCGAAAAGGAGCGTCACGCCCCGACCCCGTGGGCGTGGGTACTAGGCGGCTTGTCTTCGTCCAACTACGGTCCAGTATAGGTAACGCGGTGACGGTCACCCGTGCGCGACGCCCTGCCCTCGCGCACGAGCCGTTCGAGGTGCGAGAGCGTCTCGGCTACTGCGAATCGCCGCTCGGTCGGGCCGAGGTCCGAGCCGAACAAGGTCAGCGACACGTCGTACGCGCTTCGCTCGTCGCCGCCCAGCGCGGCCTCGGTTTGCTCGAGCCGGAGACGGTGGTGCTCGATCAGCTCGCGCGCCCTTCCCGCCGCGTCGTCGATCGGTTCTCCGTGTCCGGGATAGACGATGCGCGGCGCCAGCTCGATCGTGTGCTCGAGCGATGCCAGGTAGTCACCGAGCGGATCGGGACGGCTCTCGGGATAGAGACCGACCGCCGGGGAGATCTTCCGGAGCAGGTGGTCGCCGCCGATCAGCACACCGTCTCGCAGAAAGCCGAGGTGCCCGTCGGCGTGGCCCGGCAGCTCGACGACCTCCCAGCCGGCCAGCTCGCTTCCTTCGTACAGCAGCTCCGGATCGATCGCGTAACGGACGAACGACGCGAAGGCGTGGCCCCTGGCGATGAGCTCCGTCGCCACGGGCTCCGGGACGCCGTGACAGATGAACCACGCGGCGATCCGTTCGGGCCAGTCGTCGCTCCCCCACACCCGCTCGCACTGCGCGTAGTCGAGGCCGCCCTGGTACACGGGCGCTCCGGTCGCCGCGGCGGCCGCAGCCGCACCGCCGACGTGATCCGGATGGAAGTGTGTGATGGCGATCCGGTCGACCTCGACCGACTCCCACGGCGCGTCGCCGAGCCCCAGCCCGGTGTCGAAGAGCGTCCCGTCCACGAGGTAGCAATGAACGTGCTTCGGTCCGGTCGGCAGCGGCAGCGTCAGGCGCTGGACACCACTTTCGACCGGTACGAACGCTTGTTCTATCATGCTGGTGTGCGGGTCGAGTATCGCGAAGAGCCGTGCAAGTCGGCCCTCAACCCGGTCAAGGGCATGGGCTTCAGATGGTCCCTCAACCCGTACATGGGCTGCGTCCACAGGTGCACGTTCTGCTACGTGCGCCACTTCGAGAAACGATCCGACCGTCCCTCCGACGACAAGTACGGAACGTCCATCCGGGTCAAGACGAACGTTGCCGAGGTGCTTCGCCGCGAGCTCGGGCGCGCGTCCTGGCAGCACGAGATGGTCGCGATCGGCGCAGCGACCGACCCATACCAGCCCGCAGAGGGGAAGTACCGGCTCACGCGCGCATGCCTCGAGGTGCTTCGCGAGGCGGCCAACCCGTTCTCGCTGATCACACGGGGACCGATGATCGTCCGCGACCTCGACGTGCTGGCGGAGGCATCCCGGCGCGCCGACGTCTCCGTTACGTTCTCCGTTCCGACGCTCGACGAGGACGTCTGGAAGAAGACGGAGCCGTCGACGGCGCACCCGCGCCAGCGGCTGAAAGCGGTGAAAACGCTCGTCGACGCGGGCGTCGACGCGCGTGTCGGCATGGCGCCGATCCTCCCGGGCATCTCGGATCGCCCCGAGCAGCTGCGCGAGGTCGTTCGCGCCGCGCGTGAGGCGGGCGCGACGGGCATCTGGGCGAATCTCCTCTTCCTCCGTCCCGGCACACGCGAGCACTTCCTCGCTCACCTCGCCGAGGACTGGCCGGAGCAGCTTCCCTTCTACGAGAGCCTGTACGCGGATCGGGCGTACCTCGGCGGCGACGTCCAGAAACCGGTGCGGGGCGAGGTCTCGGCGCTCGCGCGGGAGTACGCGATCGAGGACCGGCGAGAGGTCCGGCTCGAGCCGCCGCCGGAGCCCGAGCAGCTCTCCCTGACCGTATAGCCGCCCTAGAATCCCGCTCGGGTGTCCACCGCCCCCTCAGAGATCACCTGCCTGATCGTCGACGACCACGAGGTCGTCCGCGAAGGGCTTCGCCTCTCCCTCTCGCGCGCGCCGCACATCCGCGTGATCGGCGAGGCCGCCGACGGCGCCGGCGCGGTTGCACTTGCCGAACGGCGCCGGCCGAAGGTGGTGATCATGGACGTCCGCATGCCCGGCATGGACGGGCTCGAGGCGACGAAGGTGTTGACGGAGAAGGTGCCGGATGCGGCCGTCCTCATCTTCACCGCGTACAGCGAGCGGTCGCTGCTCGGTCGCGGCCTCGAGTCGGGCGCGAAGGGGTACATCCTCAAAGAGGCGCCGCACCAGACGCTGCTGCGCGCGATCGAGAAGGTCGCCAACGGCGAGGGGTACGTCGACCCGGCCCTGATGCCGGCATTCCTCACGGGCAAGGACAAGGAGGAGATGCTGACCCCGCGCGAGCGCGAGATCCTGCAGTTGCTCGCCGACGGGATGTCGAACCAGGACGTGGCCGGAAAGCTCTTCATCAGCCAGGAAACCGTCAAGAGCCACGTCCGTCATATCCTCGCCAAGCTCGAGGCGGACACGCGCACGCAAGCGGTTGCGATTGCGCTTCGCGAAGCGATTATCGACTAGAGAGCGGCTCCTGTCCTCGGCGTTGCTCGGGGCGGCCGCGGTGGCCGTCATCGGCTTCGCAGCGGGCAGCCGCTCGCTGATCTTCGCCGGGCTCGCGGCCGCGCTCGCCGGCCTTGTCGCGGCGTACCTGGTCGTCTCCGAGCGCCGCCGTCATGCGGCCGCAGAGGAGCAACTCGCGACTGAGGCACGATTCCTCGAGTCGCTCGTCGAGACGATGGGCTCGATCGTCAGCGACAGAGACGTTCTCGCGCGGACATGTCGGGAAGCGGAGCACCTGTTCGAAGCACGCGCGCGGTTGCTTGCGCCGCAGGAACAGTCGCGCCCGTCGCCCGTCGAGAACGCGATCGTGATCCCGCTGCAGACGCGCGACGTCGAGGTCGGAGCATTGAGGCTGACGCGTGACCGGCCTTTCGAGCGCGAGGACTTCGTGCGTGCGACTCTCCTCGCCGATTTCGCAGCTCGCGAACACGAAAACAGACAACTCCTGGAAGACGCGCGCTTGCGCGAGGCGGAGCGTTCACGGCTCTCCGATCAGCTGATCACGGCAGAGCAGGACGAGCGGAGGAGGCTCGCGGACGAATTGCACGACGGTGCAGTGCAGTCGCTGTCCGGCGTCGCACTGCTCCTCGACGCAGGGCTCGCCTCGATCGCGGACGGCCGCGCGGACGAGGCACGCGACATCATCTCGCGCGCACTCGAACGGCACCGTGCAACGATCGGACAGCTGCGCGACCTGTCCTTCAACCTCGAGCCCGTCGTGCTGCGCGACCAGGGCTTCGCACCGGCGGTACGGGCGCTGACGGACCAGATCGCTCTCGCGCATCCCGTACAGGTCAACCTCGATGTCGACGCCGCCGACAGCCTCGCGGAGCAGACCCAGGCGGCCCTCTACCAGATCATTCGCGAAGCGGTGAACCAGGCCGTGCGCCGCGGCCCGCCCGAGACGCTGTCCGTGACGATCCGCGAAATAGAGGACGGCAGCCTCGAGACCTCGATCGAAGACGACGCGCCGGGCGAGCGCCGCCGTCGCAGCCTCGACGAGTTGACAGAGCGGGCGCGAACACTCAACGGCGACCTGACGGTGCACCAGGGCGGCCACGGCGGCACGACGATCCGAGTCGTCCTGCCGCCCTCCGCGGCGGCCTCTTGAGACACGTCTCGTGCCTGGCACCGGACATGCCTCGCTAGGATCCGCGTCCGTGATCGAGAACGGCCGCAAGTACCTCCTCTTCGTCTGGACGCCCAGCGGCTACATGCTTCGCGAGGCGGAGGGAGACCCACCCGCGGTCGGAAGCGAGGTGGATGCGGACGACCAGAAGCTCCGCGTGACGAAGGTCGCTCCCTCGCCGCTGCCGAACGACGATCGACTGTGCGCTTATCTACAGGCCGTCTAGGGCCGACTCCGCGGCGATCCGCCCGAAGACGAGCGCGGCGGCGAGCCCGCTCGCGTAGCCGCCGGTAGAGATGCCGCCGACGTCCGCGCCGGCGGCGAAGAGGCCGTCCGCCCCGACGACGCGTGCGCGGTCGTCGATGCGGAGACCGCCGATCGTGTGCGTGATACCCGGTCGGACGCGCACCGCGACCTTCGCGCCGGGTGGGGCGGCGAACGTCAGCTTGGACGGATCCACCTTCGTCGGCGCAAGCGCAACCATGTCCGCGACGGTGCGGTCGCGGACACGCTGGTCGAGCGCCGTACCGTCGAGGACATACCAGGCGCGTGCGCCAGGCTGGTGCGCCGTCGCCTGCACGAGGTCGTTCTCCGACCACGAGACCTCGCCCCCGAAGAACTCTTCGCCACGGTCGTTGTAGACGCGCGCGAAGCGGCCGTAGAGCTGGGGGAGCGCCACGAACTCCTCCTCGGTGAAATCCGCGTCCGGCATGTTCCGGCCGTAGAACTCGTCCATCCCGACCGACACGCCGGCGCCGCGCGCGAGGCCGTAGCGAAGACCGTCGCCCCCGCTCCACGGATTGGCGCGCAGCCGAAGACGGCCTCCGGGCCGTACGTGCTCCTCGACCAGGTTCGTGTTGCCCTGGAACCCGCCGGTGGCGAGGATCGTCACCTCGTCACTCGCCTCTCCCAGTCGGACGTCTCCTGCAGCGCGAGCGAGCGTCGCAGTCAAGCCACGCGGATCGAACCGCTTCCCGACCGTCCGCGGGTTGTCGGTCTCGTGCGCGACGACGGGAGCGCCGAGCGACTCGAGCCAGGCGATCGCGTCGTCGAGGTCTTCCCAGACGACGCGCTGTAACCGCGCGTCGCCGGTCGGGCATTCGAGGCGAAAGTCCTCCCACTCGCGGTAGCGCCAGATCACGCAGCTGGAGAGCAGCATCGAGCCGCCGGCCCGCGTTCCTTTCTCGAACACGACAGGACGAGCGCCGAGCTCGCGCGCACGCGCCGCGGCCGCGAGGCCGGCCATCCCTGCGCCGGCGATTCTTAGGTCAGCGCGAATCCGGGCTTGTGCTCGACGTACTCGATGCGAACGCGCTCTGGGCCCCAGACGAAGACGGCCCGTGTGTTCGCTGCGTCGACGACGTTGTCGACGATGCCGAGCTCCTCGGCCTCTGCCGTGTGCTCGTCCGCGGAGTCGACCAGCACGGCGAGGTGGTTCAGGAGCGGCTTCTCGGGATCGCCGGGCTCGCCAGGGTGAAACTCGACGTACGCGCCGCCGACCTCGACGCGCGGATGGCCTTCGCCGGACGGCTCGGCCGCGTTGAAGCCGAGGCGTGTGTATTCCTCGGCGGTTTGCTCCGGGTCGTTCGAGTAGAGCGCCACATGGTCGAGGTCGTAGTCGACGTCCGTCGGCGCCTCGACGAGGCGGACCCGCACGCCCTCCCCGAGCTCGAGGTCCTGCTCGGTCCCCTCGGGTAGCTCGTGACGCGCGTTCTCTGCGTCGGAGACGCGGAGCGCCACGTGCTTGAACGCACCGGGCTCGCGCGGCCCTTCAGCCCCGAAGAGCGTCAGCTTGCCGCGGCGAGCGTCGGAGCCGACGAGCGTGAACGCGTCCTGCTCGTCGATCACGTGCATGCCGACATGCTTCGTCAGGACGTCGACGATCGGCTTGCGGTCTGACACCCAGAAGGCGACGTGGTCGAGCGTCTTGGGCTCCATCGCCGCCAGACTAGCTATGGGCTACTTCCTTGCGTCGACCGCCCGCTGGAGCTGCTGCTTGTTCATGCGGGAGCGGCCCGGGACGTTCTTCCGTTTGGCCTCGTTGTAGAGCTGCTCCTTCGTGCGCCCCTTCGGCCGGTTGGTCCCGGAGCGGAGACCGCCGCGCCGACCGGAGGACATATCGCGCGTCGACGTCCGCGACGGGCGTCCCTTCGTCTCGCCGGCCCGGGCCCGCTCCTTGTTGACCGTTCGCGCCGCGATCTCCTTCGCGCGCTTCGTCGAGCGGCCCTCCTTCTTCTCGGACTCCTTGACGTGCTCGTACTGGCGTTCGCGCTTCGCGTTCCATGCTTGCTGAGGCATCTGAATAACCCCCTACTGCTTGACGACGATCGTCGTGTACCCGCTTTGCGGGAACTTATTCCAGCGGGGGGTTCTGGACGTTGTGCTCGGTGGCGTACTCGTCCGTGAGCTTGTTCACGACGTCGAGGCCTTCACCGTATGCGTAGTTGATCTTGATGAACGGGTCCCACTTATCCGGGAGCGCGTCCTCGGGGAAGATCGCCTCGACAGGACACTCCGGTTCGCATGCCCCGCAATCGATGCACTCCTCGGGGTCGATCACGAGGATCCGCTCGGCCTGATGGATGCAGTCCACGGGGCAGACGTCGACGCACGAGAGGTCTTTGATGTCGATGCAGGGCTCGGCGATGATGTACGTCATTGCGCCGCGAGTGTACTCAGGCGGTCAGGTCCTCGACGACCTGAGCCGCCCGCTCCTGGAGGGCGTTCTTCACCAGCACCTGGTCGAAACCGGCCTCGTGCGCCCGCCTGAGCCCGGCCGTGTCCGTGTGGCCGCCGTACCCGAGGATCGGCACCTCGGGATAGGAGTCCGCGACATCGATCGGATCGACGCGGCTGATGTCGGCGATCACGAGGTCCGGCCAGTCCGCACTATCCGTCGTAACGAAATGATGCGCAGGTAGGAGCGCCTCGAGCTTCCCCCGAAAGTAGACATCGACCCCACACAGCAGGATCGTCGCCACGTGCGCAGCGTACCGCGGTCGACGCTCGCTACTCAACCCCAAACGCATTGGTAGTGTCGCCGACCGTGCAGGACGGGTTCGTCACCGTGGCCCGCGTCGAGGACGTTCCACTCGGGACCATCCGCAGCGTCAAGGCGGGGGACGAGGAGATCGCGCTCGCGCACTGCGGCGGTGGGTTCTACGCCGTGCAGGGCCACTGTCTCCACCTCGAGGGGCCGCTCGGCGAGGGCGAGCTCGCGGGGTGCGTGCTCACGTGCCCGTGGCACGGCTGGCAGTACGACGTGCGCACGGGACAGAACGAGTTCGACCTCGCGATCCAGCTGAAGACCTACGACGTTCAGGTCGAGGACGGAGAGCTTCGAGTCCGCGTTTGAGGCAGGCGTCGGGCTGATCCGTGGCGGCGAGTACTTCGCCGCGCACGAAGAGCTCGAGGATGCGTGGCGGGCAGCGCCGGCCGACGAACGCGACTTCTTCCAGGGTCTCGTCCACGTCGCAGTCGCGTGGTATCAGGCCGGACGCGGACGGCGCATCGGCACGGAGCGGCAGCTGGCCAAAGCGGTTCGACGCCTCGAGCCCTTCGCGCCGCGCCACCGCGGCATCGAGCTCGAGCCGCTGCTCGCGCAGCTGCGCGCGCTTCACGCACAGGAAACGCTCGACCTCCCCCCGCCGAAGCTCTGAAGGTCAGAGATCGCCTAGCCCGACCGCTTCCAACAACCGGTGCGTATAGATCTGCACGCGGTAGAACTCGTCGAAGAAGAGCAAGAGGCCGAGCGCGATGAGGATCGTCCCGCCGACGAGCGAGAAGACGCGGTAGTGGTCGCGCATCCAGCGGAAGAGCGCCATCCCGCGGACGAAGAACACGGCTGTGAGCAGGAACGCAACGCCCAGCCCGACCGAGTACGCCGCGAGCCATGCCGAGCCGCGGATGACCGTCTCCGAATTGCTCGCGGCCGCGAACGCCTCCGCGAGGAACGGCCCGACGCACGGAGCCGCGCAGATCGCGAACGCGCCGCCCAACAGGACGCGCGAGCCGGTCCGGCGTGCGCCTTGCATGAGGCCGCCCGCGACGAGCCGGTCCGTGCCCGGAAGCAGGCCCATGAACGCGAGGCCGGCGACGACGAGGATGAAGCCGGCGATCGCTTGCTTCGTCTGCTCCGTCATCACGCTCGCGATGACGTTCGTGGCAGCTCCGAGCAGCACGAAGACGATTGCGAAGCCCGCGATGAACGGGAGGCTCGCAACCGCAACCCGCCGCCCGACGCCGCGGTCCCCGAGCCGGTTCGCCTCCACTGCCGACACGGCCGAGAGGTAGCCGGGCACGAGCGGGAGAACGCACGGGAACGCGATCGACGCGAAGCCGAGCAGGAAGAGCGCGGCCGCCTTTTCCATCAGGCGTCGGCCTCTAGTCCCACCGCGCGAGCTCTTCGTCGAGACGCCGCTCGAGCGCCGGGTCGAGCGGCGCGACATCGGGCTCCCGCTCACGGCCGCGCGACCACCGCCAGGCACCGAACGCGACGATCGCGGCCGCCGCGACGATCCCGCCGAGCGGGAGCCACCAGGCCAGGAGGCCGAAGCCCTCGTGGCGCGGTGCGGCGAGAATCGCCTCGCCGTACTCGGCGACGAGACGGTTCTCGATCTCGCTCTTCGTGTCGCCGGCAGCGATGCGGTTCGCGATCACGCGCTTGATCTGCACGGCGGCGGGAGAGTCCGACTGGTCGAGCGTCGTCCCGCAGACCGGGCACATGACCTCGCCCTCGAGCTCGGCCTGAGTCGGATGCGCGTCGCTCGCGCTCGCGGTGGGGACGATCAGCAGCGCCGCCAGAACAAGGACGGCAATCCGTCTCACGACGAGGCGATCTGCCGCAGGTAGCGCGGCAGATCCTCCTCCGCTTCGAGCTCGCCGACGACCTTGCCGTTCCGGTCGATGAAGAAGATCTTCGGGATCGGCAGGCCTCCCCAGTCCGTCAGCACCGTGCCGCTGCCGTCATGAACGCTCGGATACGTGATCCCGTGCTTGCGCTGCCAGCTGCGGGCATCGGGGGAGAAGTCCTTCGTGTCGACACCGACGAAGACGACGCGATCCCGGTAGCGCTCCCGCGCCGCCTCGAGACGCTTCGACTCGTGGATGCACGGCTGGCACCACGACGCCCAGAAGTCGAGCACGATCGGTTTCTTCCCCCGTACGGAGGCTAAGTCGAAGCGGCCGGCGCCGTCGAGGCGCGGTAGATCGAAGTTCGGAGCGGTTGGATGAGAGCCGGCCGCGAGCGCCTGCGACACGCCCTTGTTGTCGTCCCGGGCGACGCGCCAGATCAGCAAGGCCAATAGCCCGGCGACTAGTGCGACCGCGAGCGCCTGCGCCGTCAGCCTGGCTGCGCGCGGCATCAGGCCGAGACGATGAAGACCGTCGTCCCCACGTCGATGTGGTTGAAGAGCCACTCGGCTTCCGAGATGTGCATGCGAATGCACCCGTGTGAGACCGAGTAGCCGATCGATGCGTCCGACGGCGTGCCGTGGATCCCGACACCCGGCGCCGACAGGCCCATCCACCGCGTCCCGAGCGGATTGTCGGGACCAGGCGGGATCGGCTTCTGGCCGGCCGCCCACGACGAATTAGGCGGATACCACCACGGGTGCCTCCACTTGACCATCACCGAGAAGCGCCCGAGCGGCGTCGGATACTGAGCCTGGCCGGTCGCGACGGCGAAGAGGCGCCAGAAGCGCATGCCGCGGTAGAGATACAGCCGATTGGAGCCACGGCGGATGACGATCACGGGACCGAAGCTACTCCGCGTGACCTTCGGACGCAGGGCGGCCTGCTTGAGCCGGATCGTGCCGCGCACTCCCTCGTAGAGCGCGGCGATGATGTTCTGAACGGCACGGCGCCGCTCGAGCCTCGACCCCGGCCGCTCCTTCGAAAGCCACGGACGCATGGTTCGCAGGGAGAGGGTCGCGTCGACCGCAGGCCTGTCGTACCGCTCCGCGAGCTTCGCGACGAACGGCGTGATGGAGCTCCCGGGCGCGTTCACCCCGAGCGGAACGGCCGTGTTCTCGGGCGCCACGAGCGCGCGCTGCA
>JBKPDB010000160.1:0-14614 GCA_046727655.1 Actinomycetota bacterium | reverse complement strand
AAGTCTCGGTGACGGTCTCGGCGACCTCGGCTACGAGCCAGGTCAGTCGCCCCAGTACCGCTGTTCCCGCCAAGGATCGCCGTAGAGGTGGTAGCCGTTCGATTCCCAGAAGCCGGGCTCGTTGTCGTCTCGGAGGGTGAGCCCGCGCACCCATTTCGCGCTCTTCCAGAAGTAGAGATGCGGCACGAGCAGTCGCGCCGGCCCGCCGTGCTCCGGCTCGAGTTGCTCGCCCTCGTACTCGAAGGCGACCCAGGCCTTGCCGTCGGTCAGGTCCTCGATCGGCAGGTTCGTCGTGTAGCCGCCGTCGCAGAACGCCAAGGCGTAAGCGGTGTCGTACTCGACCAGCTCGAGCAGCGTGTCGACGGACACGCCGAGCCAGGTCGTGTCGAGCTTCGACCATTTCGTCACGCAGTGGATGTCCACCGTCACGGTCTCGCTCGGCAGCGCGCGAAACTCCTCCCACGACCAGCGCACCGGCTCGTCGCCGCCGTGGATCGAGAACGACCATTCGCCGAGCGGCGTATGTGGCGTCGGGCCGGCAGACAGGACGGGGAAGTCGTCCGTGACGTACTGCCCCGGCGGGACGCGACCACTGTCGTCCCGGCGGCCACGCCCACGGAACCCGCGCGAGATGATTCCCATGCTCGTCAGTCTTACAAGATGCTGGCTGCGTTACGAACAGCCGTGTCGGCGGGCACGAAAAAAGCCTGAGGCCCGGGCAGGCGGGCGGGCCTCAGGCTCGGCTTCCGCTGGCCGTGCTGGCCTACGGCTCCTGCGGAAGCAGGCCCCCAGGGGTTCGGGGCCAGTCGGGGCGGCCGCTCCACACGGGAGTCACGTCTGCCGCCCAAGCTTGACGGTGATGTCCATCCGTTCCGATCCGCGGACGATGCGGAGCCGCAACTCGTCCCCCGGCCGCTTCGCCCCGATCACGTCGACGAGTCGATCGATCGTCGGCACCCGCTGGCCGTCGGCCTCGACGATGAGGTCGCCGCCCGTCGGCCAGCTCTCGCCTTCGACCGTGACCTCGTTCGTTGCGCCGTGCAGTCCGGCCTTGGCCGCACCCGAGCCCGGCCGGACTGACACGACAAGGACCCCGGCGGACGCCGGGAGATGGAAGAGGTGGGCGATGCTCGGCACGAGTGTCTTGCCTTCGATGCCAAGGAACGGGTGCTCGACCTTGCCGTCCTTGATGAGCTTCGCCGCCACGTCGCGCACCGTGTTGACCGGAATCGCGAAACCGATGCCGACATTGCCCAGAGACACCGAACCGCCGGTCTCGATCTGCGCATTGACCCCGATGACGTCGCCGTCGGCGTCCAGCAGCGGGCCGCCGGAGCTGCCGTGGTTCAGCGCCGCGTCGGTCTGGATGACGTGCTCGATCGACAGCTGGTTCGGCGCCTCGATTCGACGCTGGACGGCGCTCACGATCCCGGCCGTCACCGAGCGGTCGAGGCCGAACGGATTGCCGATCGCGATCACCTGGTCGCCGACACCGACCGAATCGGAGTTCCCCAGTGGCAGCGACCTCAGTGCCCGGGACTTCATCTGGACCTTCAGCACTGCGAGATCGGTCGAAGGATCGACGCCGACGACCTTCGCCTTGATCCGCTCGTTGTTCGAGAAGCTGACGCGGATCGAGCTTGCCCCACGCACCACGTGGTAGTTCGTGACGACGTGACCTGCCTTGTCGATCACGAACCCGGAGCCGAGCGCGCGCTCCCTCCGCGACGCGGTGTCGATGTGCACGACGCCGGGAGCCGCCGCTCGGTAGATCTCGTTGATCGAACGAGCGCGGGCCTGCCGAAACGCTGCTGGTGACGCTGCCTGTGTGAACGCTTCCTCCCGAATGACCGTCGTGCTGCTTCCCAGATCTCCCAACGCAGCCGCGCCGCCGAGCGCAATGCCTCCACCGATAAGCGCAGCGACGATCAGGCCGGCGGCGCGGCGCCACAGGAGGGTGTGATGCACCCTCACGGTTGTATCGCGCCCCGTCTTAATCAGGGGTTGCGCTCGGTTAAGCGCTCGTTAAGTCGTGCCACCGAACCGAGAGCGACACACCCCTCTGAGAGCGGAGACAATGCCGAGATGCGCGTCTCGGCGAAGGTTGACTACGCGCTCCGCGCGACGATCGAGCTGGCGGCCTCGGGGGACGGGGCCGTCAAGGGCGAGCGGATCGCACAGGCGCAGGAGATCCCGCTCAAGTTCCTCGAAAACATCCTCGGTGACCTTCGTCATGCCGGGATCGTTCGTTCCCAGCGCGGCGTCGAGGGTGGGTATTGGCTTGCGCGGCCGGCTGATCAGGTCACCATCGCCGAGGTCGTGCGTGCAGTCGAAGGACCGATCGCAAACGTTCGCGGCATCGGCCCCGAGCAGGTCGAGTACGCCGGCTCCGCCGAGCGCCTACGGGAGGTGTGGATCGCGGTGCGGGCGAACCTGCGTGCCGTGCTCGAGCACGTGACCATCGCCGACCTGGCCGAGGGGGAGTTGCCGGAGTCGATCGAAGCGCTGGCGGCGGACCCCGACGCCTGGCAGCCTCACTGAGTTCCGCTGAAAACCGTTTGGCGCGTCGGCCGGACGTAGACGATCTGGCCCCGTTGCAGCTCCAGCGCCTCGACCTGCTCGCGCGTGAGCTGGGCGGAGAGGTGCTCGCCGTCGTCGCGCACCAGCTCGATGCGGACCTCGAAGCCGAGGTGGACAAGGCGCTCCACCATCGCTTCTTGGGTGGCGCCGTTCGGCTCCAGCAGCAGCTCGACGTCGTGCGGGCGGATGAACGCGTCACCCACACGGTTGACGGGCCCGACGAACGACATCACGAACTCGTTCGCGGGGTGGTCGTACAGATCCTGCGGCGGTGCGATCTGCTCGATCCTGCTCGCGTTCATGACGACGACGCGGTCGGCGACCTCCATCGCCTCCTCCTGATCGTGCGTGACGATCACCGTCGTCGTGTGCGTCTCGTCGTGCAGGCGGCGAAGCCAGACGCGGAGCTCCTTGCGGACCCGAGCGTCGAGCGCGCCGAACGGCTCGTCGAGAAGCAGGACCTTGGGATCGACCGCCAGCGCACGCGCGAGGCCCATCCGCTGGCGCTGCCCGCCCGAGAGCTGTGCGGGATACCGGTCACCGAGACGCGTGAGCTGTACGAGCTCGAGCAGCTCCGCGACGCGCAGCTTGATCTCCGCGCGCGGCCTGCGGCGGATCTTCAGGCCAAAGGCGACGTTGTCCCACACGGTCATGTGCTTGAAGGCTGCGTAGTGCTGGAAGACGAACCCCACTCCGCGCTCCTGCGGCGGAAGCCGGGTCACGTCCTCGCCGTCGAGGTGGACCACGCCTTCGTCGGGACGTTCGAGCCCGGCGATCACGCGCAAGAGCGTCGACTTGCCGCTGCCGCTCGGGCCGAGCAGGGCCGTCAGCGTCCCGGTCGGGACATCGACGGAAACCCGGTCGAGCGCCGTGAAGTCGCCGAAGCGTTTGACGATGTCGCGGGCGTCGATCACCGCGTTTCCTCTTTCGGCTTCAACGTCGTCGTGAGGACAAGCGTCGTCACGGCGATCAGCGCGAGGACGACCGCAGCTGCATAGGCCCCGACCTCGTCGAACGCCTGGTAGCGGTCCTGCACGTACAGCGTCAGCGACTCCGTCTCTCCGGCGAGCCGTCCCGAGACGACGCTCACCGCGCCGAACTCGCCGAGGGCGCGGGCCGTGGTCAAGACGACGCCGTAGGCGGTCGCCCACCGGATCGCCGGCCAGGTGACGCGGCGGAACGTCTGGAACGCGGAGGCGCCGAGCGTCGCGGCGGCCTGTTCCTGCTCCGTCCCGATCTCACGCAGCACGGGCACTACCTCACGCACGACGAACGGGAGCGACACGAAGATCGTCGCGATCACCATCCCGGGTAGCGCGAACACGATGTCGTGGCCGCCGAGCCAGCCGCCGCGCCCGAAGAGCAGGAGGAGTGCGAGACCCACCACGACCGGAGAGAGCGCAAGCGGTAGGTCGACCACTGCGTTGAAGATGCCGGCGCCCGGAAAGCGGTAGCGGACGATCGCGAGCGCCGCCAGGATGCCGAAGATCGTGTTCGCCGGCACCGCGACCGCGGCGAGAATCAGCGTCACCTTCAAGGCGTGCAGGGCGTCAGGCGTCGTGACTGCGTCCCACGCGGGGCCGACGCCGTGCTCGAAGGTCTTGTAGAAGACGTATCCGACGGGCGCAAGCAGGAGCAGGCCGAGATAGCCGAGCGCTGCGAAGCGGAGGACGTACTTACCGATCATGCCGAGTCGCCCAGCGACGAACGGCGCCGATCGCCAGGAGCACCCCGAAGGAGGCCGCGAGGATCACGACCGACGCGGCGGCCGCGCCTCCCTGGTCGCCGCTCTCGATGCGGCCGAAGACGTAGACGGAGATGACCTCCGTCTTGAAGGGCAGGTTGCCGGAGATCAGCACGAGCGATCCGAACTCGCCGACAGCGCGCGCGAACGCAAGCGCCACGCCGGAGAGAACCGCGGGCAGGATGTTCGGGAAGATGACGCGGCGGAACGTCGACCCCTTCGACGCTCCGAGCGATGCCGCGGCGTCCTCCATCTCCGTGTCCAGCTCCAGGAGGACCGGCTGCACCGTTCGTACGACGAACGGAAGCGTCACGAAGAGGAGCGCAAGGAGCACCGCCCACCGTGTGAATGCGATGTTGGTGTCACGGATAACGCCGACGGGCGACTTCGGCCCGTAGAGGGCGAGCAATGTGAGCCCGGCGACGATCGTGGGCAAGGCGAACGGCAGGTCGACGAGCGCGTTGAAGAAGCTCTGTCCGAAGAAGCGGTCCCGGACGAGCGTCCACGCAATCGCGGTTCCGGCGATCGCGTTGATCAGCGCGACCAGGATGGAGGCGACGACGGTCAGCTTCAGGGCCGCGAGCGCCTGGGCATTCGTGATCGCGTCCCAGCCGTGCGCGCGCCAGGCGAGAGCCGCGAGCGGCAGCAGGACGATCACGCTCAGGTAGAGCGTGCTCAGGCCGATGGCAAGGCCCGGCGCGAGCGAGTGCCGGGCCCTTGGAGCCGGGACTGCAGCGGCTCTAGCCGCCGCCATTGGCGGCTTGGATCTTGGCCATGATCCCCGTCTTCGGGTCGAAGAACTTCTTCTCGACTTTCGACCAGCCCCCGACGTACTTGATCGTGAATAGCTGCGGCCGGTTGGGGAAGTTCAACCCCTGCCTCACGCCCTTTACGACCGGGCGGTAGCCGTTCTCCGCGAAGATCCGCTGGGCCGGCCTCGTACGCAGGAAGTTGGTGAACGCCTGCGCCTTCTGCTTGTTCTTCGATGTCTTCGTGACGGCGATCGGGTTCTCGATGAGGATCGTCGCCTTCGGGATCACGAACTGAACGGGCTGACCTTTCTTCTGCGCGAACAGAGCCTCGTTCTCGTATGCGAGGAAGACGTCGCCGCGACCTGCCAGGAACGTCTGCAGGCCTTCACGCGCGCTCGCAGGCTGCGCAACGACGTGCTTCCACATCTTCGCGAGGTAGCTCTGCGCCTGCTTCGGCTTCATGCCGGCGCGCAGGACGCCGCCGTAGGCCGCCATGATGTTCCAGCGCGCGCCGCCCGAAGTGAACGGGTTCGGCGTCACGATCTGCACGCCGGGCTCGAGCAGGTCGTTCCACGTCTTCAGCTTCTTCGGGTTGCCGTCGCGGACGACGAACACGACGACGGAACGCGTGACCATCCCGTGGTAGCGGTCCTTGTTCCAGCTCTGCGCGACGAGACCCTTCTTCACGAGGTCGGAGATGTCCGGCGCGAGCGAGAAGGCGACTATGTCGGCATCGAGGCCGGCGGCGACCGCCCGGCTCTGCTCGCCCGATGCGCCGAACGACTGCGAGAAGCTGACGTCTTTGCCGGCCGCCGTCTTCTGGAAGGCGGGGATCAGCTGTCCGTAGGCCTCACGCGGTGTTGAGTACGCGACGAGCGCGAGTCTCGTGTTTTGCGCAGCGCCCGTTGCGAGCGCCGGAAAGAGCAAGGCGAGAAGCAAAGCTAGGCTAATTCGTCGCATGGCACCTCCTTATTAATCCACTGAATCGGTGGACTTTAGGGAGAAGCGCGGACGTCGTCAAATGGGAACCGCGGGGGTCCCGTAGAATCGACTTCATGGCCGCCGCAACGCTTGCCGAGTACGAGATCTCCCGGCTGGAGGACGTCGAGCGGCTCCCCTACACCCTGCGCATCCTCTTGGAGAACGCGCTCCGTCACGGCGAGGACGGGGACGCCGAGGCGCTGAAACGCTGGCAGCCGCAGGCCGAGCCGGCCGACGAGATCTCCTTCCGCCCAGCCCGTGTGCTGCTTCAGGATTTCACCGGCGTTCCGGCGGTCGTCGACCTCGCCGCGATGCGCAATGCGATGGCCGATCTCGGCGGGGATCCTGCCCGAATCAATCCGTTGCTCCCGGCCGAGCTCGTCATCGACCATTCCGTTCAGGTCGACGAGTACGCGAGCGCGCGGGCGATCTTCCGCAACGCCGAGCTCGAGTTCGAGCGGAACCGCGAGCGCTACGCGTTCCTGCGCTGGGGCCAGGAAGCATTCGACAACTTCAAGGTGGTGCCGCCGAACACGGGCATCGTCCACCAGGTCAACCTCGAGTTCCTGGCGCGGGTCGTCGAGACTCGCGATGGCCGCGCCTTCCCGGACACGCTCGTCGGGACGGATTCCCACACGACGATGGTCAACGGCCTGGGCGTGCTGGGCTGGGGCGTTGGCGGCATCGAGGCGGAGGCGGCGATGCTCGGCGAGCCGATCTCGATGCTCGTCCCGCAGGTCGTCGGCTTCAAGTTGAGCGGGTCGCTTCCCGAAGGGGCGACGGCGACGGATCTGGTGTTGACGGTGACGCAGATCCTGCGCGCAATGGGAGTCGTCGGGAAGTTCGTGGAGTACTTCGGCCGTGGCCTCGCCGGCTTGGCGTTGGCGGACCGGGCGACGATCGGGAACATGTCGCCGGAGTACGGCGCGACGTGCGGCTTCTTCCCTGTCGACGACGAGACGCTGAAGTACCTAGGGCTGACTGGGCGCGACGAGGCGCAGGTGTCGCTCGTCGAGGGGTATTGCAAGGAGAACTCGCTCTGGCACCAGCCGGATCAGGAGCCGGAGTATTCGCAGGTCGTCGAGCTCGACCTCTCGGATGTGGAGCCGTCGCTCGCTGGGCCGCGACGCCCGCAGGACCGCGTTGCGCTGCGGGAGGCGAAGCAGTCGTTCGTGGATTCGCTCGAGAGCTTCGGGGTCGACTACGGCAACGAGCGCGACGAGGCAGTGGCGGAGTCGTTCCCCGCCAGCGACCCGCCGACGACGGCCGATCCGGGCCACGGCGGGCCGAATGAGATCGGGCGCGTCGAGGTCGACGGCGGGGTGGCGGTGGCCCTCCGGCGCGACGCGGTCCCGGTGACGATAAACGGGAGCGAGTTCGCGCTCGAGCACGGCTCCGTCGTGATCGCCGCGATCACGTCCTGCACGAACACGTCCAATCCGCAGGTGATGATCGGCGCCGGGC
Organism: Actinomycetota bacterium; assembly: GCA_046727655.1. Taxonomy (GTDB): domain Bacteria; phylum Actinomycetota; class Thermoleophilia; order Gaiellales; family Gaiellaceae; genus 3-1-20CM-4-69-9. Next base: position 7,093 of record JBKPDB010000160.1, on the reverse strand, counting down.
TGCTGGCGAAGAACGCGGTGGAGCGCGGCATGCGCCGGAAGCCGTGGGTGAAGTCGAGCCTCGCGCCGGGGTCGAAGGTCGTGACGGAGTACTTCGAGAAGGCCGGCTTGACGCAGTACCTCGACGAGCTCGGCTTCCAGACTGTCGGCTACGGCTGCACCACATGCATCGGAAACTCGGGACCGTTGCCGGAGCCGATCTCGGAGGCCGTCGCGGAAGGTGACCTCGTCGTCTGCTCCGTGCTCTCCGGCAACAGGAACTTCGAAGCGCGCATCCATCCCGAGGTGAAGGCGAACTACCTCGCCTCGCCGCCGCTCGTCGTCGCGTACGCGCTCGCCGGGCGGATGGACATCGACCTCGTCGAGGAGCCGCTCGGACAGGACCGGAACGGGAACGACGTGTACCTCCGCGACCTGTGGCCGACCGCGGACGAGATCCAGGAGATGATCTCGCGCGCCGTCCAGGGGGACATGTTCTCCCGCACGTACGCCGACGTCTTCACCGGCGACCCGGCGTGGCGCGAGCTGCCGGTGCCGGAGGGCGACCTCTTTGCCTGGGATCCGGGGTCGACGTACGTGCGGCGCCCGCCCTACTTCGACGGGATGTCGCGCGAGCCGGGGCGCGTCGAGGATTTCGCGGGTGCGCGCTGTCTCGTGCGCGTCGGCGACTCGGTGACGACCGATCACATCTCGCCTGCAGGCGCGATCAAGCCGGATTCGCCGGCCGGCCGCTATCTCGTCGAGCACGGCGTCGAGCGGAAGGACTTCAACTCCTACGGGTCGCGGCGCGGCAATCACGAGGTGATGGTGCGCGGGACGTTTGCGAACGTCCGGCTGAGGAACCTTCTCGTCCCGGGGTCGGAGGGCACGTGGACGGTGCACGTGCCGAGCGGCGAGGAGATGACGATCTACGAGGCCTCGCAGCGCTATCTCGCCCAAGGCACGCCGCTGATCGTCCTCGCCGGAAAGGAGTACGGCTCCGGGTCGTCGCGCGACTGGGCCGCGAAGGGGCCGAACCTGCTCGGCGTGCGTGCGGTGATCGCCGAGTCCTACGAACGGATCCACCGCTCGAACCTGTTGATGATGGGGATCCTGCCCCTGCAGTACCTGGACGGCGAGAGCGCCGAGTCACTCGGGTTGACGGGCCGCGAGGAGTTCGCGGTCGAGGGCGTGGACAACGGCGAAGCGCGAGAGGTCACGGTGCGAGCCGACGGAAACGAGTTCCGCGCCCGCGTCCGGTTGGACACGCCGCGTGAGCGCGAGTACCTCCGCCACGGCGGCATCCTCCAGTACGTGCTCAGGCGCCTACTTTCTGCCTAGCCCACTTCCGTTCCGCCGCGACGGCGGGCTTCGCCCGTCGTCGCCGCTACCGCCGCTCGGAGATCACAACCCCTCGCGCGAACATCATCATGGCTCGCGCGGAGCGCGAGCCGGATGTTCGCGCGCGGAGGCGTCGATGAAGCCTCTGAACGTGGCGGCCACCTGGTTGACGGCCATCTCGTAGCGCTTCTTCGACAGGCGCAGGCCATAGCCGTTCTTGCGGTGCTGCTCGACCACCCGGTCGATGTACTCCCGCGCCTGCCGGTCCGCATCCGGCGTTCTCGCCACGACGCTCAGTGTAGGTCAGACCACAGCCGGTCGACAATCAGCTCCGCGAACCACGTGTACCAGTACTGCTGGGTGAGCTTCCGCCCCGCCAGGAACGTTCGCAGCCGGTCGGACACCTCGAGGGCCGGGACGAGCGTGGGCACGACGTCGTCCGGCCGCACCTCGGCACCGATGAACTTCCGCGTGTACCCGTAGGCGTCCTTCGCCATCGCCGTCCAGAGCTTCTGGTCCTGCTCGAAGAGCTCCGTCAGCCCGGCGTCGCCGAGGCGCTTGAGCTTGTTGAGGCTCAGCGCCACAGCACAGCACGGGACGTCGTCACCGCAGCGGCGGCGGTCGCAAAGAGCTCCACGGAGAACAGGACTACGGCGACGTCCCGCAGCGCGCGCCCCGGCGACAGGAGCCAGGCGAAGGACACGGCGACAACGACGAGGCCGAGCAGGAAAGCGCCGAGGATCCACCCTCCCGCCCGCCGAAACCGCGCGGTCGCCGCGGCGGGAACGTCGCCCGCGAAGGACTGGAACGTAGAGATCGAGACGCCGAGGAAGACGAGCAGCAAGCCCGCGAGCCCGGCCCCTGCCGTGAAGATCGAACGCACGACATCCAGGTCCGACGGCACCGGCTCACCGTAGCCAAGGCCCCGGAAGGCGGTTACAGTCGGCACATGCGACTTGGCAAAGACGGCAAGGTGGAGCTGATCCGCAAGGTGCCGCTCTTCTCCCGGTTATCCAAGAAAGGGCTCGAGGACGTCGCCCACATCGCCGACGAGCTCGACCTGCCGGCCGGCAAGCTCATGGCGAAGGAGGGCGACCGCGGCCGGGAGTTCTTCGTCTTGCTCGAAGGAGAAGCGGACGTCACGAAGGGCGACGAGAGCATCAACACGATGCGCGACGGGGACTTCTTCGGCGAGATCGCGCTCGTCACGAAGATGCCCCGCACGGCGAACGTCACCGCGACGACGCCGGTTCGCGTCCTCGTCATCACCGAGCGGGACTTCAGCGGGCTCCTGAAGCGCTCGCCGGAGGTCGCCCGCGGCGTAGCCGAGGCGCTCGCCGAGCGGGTCGCGCCGGATCTACCGGTCTAGCTGCCGCGGCGGCGGCGCGACGGTTCCGGTCCAGCCGCGGAGCGGATGGACATCCGTTCGCTGCAGCTCGCGGGCAACCGCGCGGACAACGAAGAACACGACGAAGGGAACGACGATCGAAGCGATGCGGAAGAACCAGATCAGCCCGACGTACGAGATGTGGAAGTGGAGCGCGACCTGGTCCTGCGAGCCGGCGAGGAAGACGATCGCGACCCACGAGAAGAACGCCGAGATCGTCGCCGTCCGCCACGGCCTGTCCCGCGGCCGGTCGAGCAGGTCGTGCCGGCGGTCGTCCCCGGTGATCTTCCGCTCGATCACGGGCCACAGGTACAGGAGCCCGAAGACGATCAGCGGGAACAAGGCCCCGCCGAAGAACGCGTTCGGCACGAGCGTGTAGCCGAACACGTGGATCTCGAGCGGCGGCATCAGGCGTAAGGCTCCGATCAGCCAGCCCATGTACCAGTCGGGCTGCGCGCCGTTCGTCGCCTCGTACGGGTGATACGGGCCGTACAGCCAGATCGGGTTGATCTGCACGAGCCCGCCGAGCAGGAACAGGACGCCCGCGACGAAGAGCATGAGGCTCAGTGACCGCAAGGCGTAGCCGGGCCAGAGCGGCGAGCCGATCACGTTGAACTCGGTCGCCCGAGGCCCCCGGAACTGGGTGTGCTTCTGCCTCGCGATGATCAGCAGGTGGATGGAGATCAACACGGCCAGCACGACCGGGATGACGAGCACATGCGTGATGTAGAGACGTGACTCGAACACGCCGCCCCCGGGGAACTCGCCGGCCCACACGAGAACGGCGAGCCACGCGCCGATCACCGGAACGGACATCAGCACCGAATAGCCGATCGCGAGGCCCATCCCCGACAGGAGATCGTCCGGCAGCGAATAGCCCGCATAGCCCTCGAGCACCGCGAGCGCCAGCAGCGTCGCCCCGACCCACGCATTGATCTCGCGCGGCTTCCGGAAGGCGCCCGTGAAGAGGATCCGCAGGAGGTGCAACACGATCGCGGCGACGAAGACGTTGGCGGCCCAGTGGTGCGTCTGCCGCATCAACAGTCCCGCCTTCGTCCCGAAGGAGAGCTGCATGGTCGACTCGTATGCCTTCGACACCGTCTGGCCCCGCAACGGCACGTACCGCCCCTGGTAGACGACCTCCGCGAGGCTCGGCTTGAAGAAGAGCGTCAGATAGATGCCGGTGCCGACGAGGACGACAAAGGAGTAGAGCGCGATCTCGCCGAGCATGAACGTCCAGTGATCCGGGAAGACGTACCTCAGCGTCTTCTTGAGGAGCGGCGCCACGCCGACCCGCTCGTCGAGGAACTGGACGAACCAGCGGATCAACCCTTCCGCACTCCCCACCAGCTCGGACCGACTCGGCCGGAAAAATCCCCGCCTGCGACCAGCATCCCGTCGCCGTCGATCTCGAGCGGGAGCTGCGGGAGCGCACGTCCGGCGGGCCCGAAGATGCGATCGCCGCCGTTCGTGACGGAGAAGGTCGAATAGTGGCAGGGACAGACGAGCGCGGGCCCCGGCGCCGTCGGGTCGTAGAGCGGATAGCGGTACTCCGAAACCGCGCACCCCGCGTGCGTGCAGATCTTGGAATAGGCGAGCAGCCCCCGCGGCGCCCAGCTTCTCCGGTCGCTCGGCAGGTCGAGCTCGTCGGGCTGAACGCGGACGACGACCACCGGCGATGCGAGCTGCTGCTTGTCGGCGCCCTGCGGGAACGCCGTCACGAGCTCGCCGACGACGATCGACGCGGCGGCGAGCGGCTCGTTGCGTTCCGTCACGAGGCGTCGGCCGCGCCGCCACGGGGAGCGCGTCAATACGCGATTCGCCTCGGGCCCGCACGAGAGCGCGGGTGTGAGGAGCGCAGCCCCGAGGAGACCGACCGCGCCGCTCGCCGCCAGAAGGAGGAGCCGCTTCCGCGAGACTCCCTCGCCGCCCTCCTCGAGGGCGATCATCACCTCGTCCTGCTCTTGCACGCGGGCGAGCTGCGGCCGAGGCTCGACCTCCTCTACCTGTGGCACGACTCGCGTTCCGGCAACGGCGAGCCCGGCCGCGATCGCCACGAGGGCGACGCCGAGCGCGATGCCGAGCAACTGCGTGTCGGGATTGACGACGTAGAGGACGATGAACGCCACCGCCGCGCCCATCCCGACGAAGAGCAGCAGGAGGGTGATGTCCTCCGCCCGCCGATCGCCGCGGTGGACCTGCCGTCCCGGCGGCAACGCAGCCCGCCGCCGTCCCCTGCCCAGGAGCAGGACGACGCCCGCGATCAGCCAGCGCCTCACGGTGTGTTCCGCTTTCCGAGCAAGCGGATCACGAGCACCAACGCGAAGAGGCCGATCAGCCAGGTGACCATGCCCTCGGGGACGGGGCCGATGTCGAACAGCTCCCATCCACCGGGGTTCTCCGGGTTCTTGGCGTACTCCACGTAGCGGGCGATCGCCGCGAGCTCGCGGTCACTCAGCTGCCGTTCGCTGAACCTCGGCATGACGTAAGGCCCGATGCGCGCCGCCTCGACGACCTGCCTCGGTGTCGCCTTCAACAGGGTCGGCACGTACGCGCCGGCCATCACGCCTCCGCGGGCGACGACCTGGTGGCAGGGGGCGCAGTTCTCCGTGAAGAGCCGCTGCCCCTCGCTCGAGCTCGCGCCGGAGAGATCCACGCGGGGGATCGCCGGCCCGCCGAGCGAGCCGAGATAGGCGACGAGGTCGTCGATCGCGCCTCGATTGAACGGCGGCTCCGTCCGGTCGGGCTGAGCGTGGGGATCGTCGAGCGGCATCCGGCCCGTGGAGAGGTAGAAGTCCGCGGCCGCGGCGCCCGCCCCGTGCAGCGACGGCCCACGCCCGGGGATGCCGCGCGCGTCGACGCCGTGACAGGTTTGGCAGCCGGTGACGAAGAGCTCTCGCCCTCGCTGCGGATCGCCTGCCGCACGCGCACCCGCGCAGACGGCGAGCGCGACGAGCGTGGCGGCTGCGACCCGCCTCATCTTCCGTAGACCTCGCGCGCGACGGCCCGCCGTTCCTCGGCGCGGAGCCAGTCCCAGGCGGCCCAGACGAGCGCGGCCGCCATCACGAGCGAGCCGAGCAGCCACATCAGCGCGCCCGCGCGATGCTGGTCGGCGAGCGACGGATAGTGGTCGTAGAACGGCCGGTCTACGCTCAGCAAGGCGACGCCGATCGCCGCCTGCACCGGCATCGCCGCCAACAGGTACACGATGGAGAATCGCCAGCGCCGGCCGAGCACGGGCCACCAGAACCACACACCGGTTGCGAGATACAAGGTGTGCTCCGTCGCGTGCGCCCACTCGTGCTCGAGGGCGTAGTCGTAGAACCCGGTGAAGTGCGTCGCAAGCTGAACGGCGGCGAACCCGGTCCAGGCCAGCAGCGGGTTCCCGAGGCGCACCAGCCGACGTGCGACGCCGCGCGGCAGCGCGCGCAGGATCGGACCGGCCCCGAGGACGAGCAGCGGCGCCGCGACCATCGCGAGAGCGATGTGCTGGAGCATGTGCGCGGTCAGCGTCCGATCGACGGCGCCGTCCGCCAACGGGCCGAGCGCTACGAGGAGCACGACCGCAGCGGCCGCGAGAGCGATCACCGCATCCTCCGCTGCGCTGCGAGCTCCCGCGCGACGCCGACGAGGCCGATGACGAGCGCGCCGGCGCCGAGCAGCACGAGCCATGGTCCGACGAGCGCGCCGACGACGAGCATCCCGACGGCAAGCGCCACGAGAACGCTCGGGAAACTGAGGTCCGGCGCCGCGCGTGCGCGCGCCTCCATCCGGCCGCGAACGAGCGCGTAGAGCCCGACGAGCCACGCCACCCCCGCGGCCACGGTGAAGATCGTCGGTGGGATGTCGTCGCCCTCCCAGAACCAGAGCACGGCCGCGAGAACGGTGAGGAGCAGGGCCCAGAAGAGCAGCGGCAGGCCCGCGCGGCTCATGCTCCACCCAGCCGCCTGTCGTACAGCGGGGAGTACGAGTGCACGGGCGGCAGCGAATCGAAGTTGTGGCGCGGCGGCGGGGAGGTCGTCCACCACTCGAGCGTGTGTCCTCCCCACGGATCGTTGTCGGCCGGAACGGGTCGTCGCAACGACACCCAGACGTTCCAAAGGAACACGAGCGTGCCCACAGCGATGACGAACGCTCCGATCGTCGACAGGAGGTTCATGAGCGAGAGGTCGCCGATGTTCTGGTAGTCGGGGACGCGCCGCGGCATCCCTTCGAAGCCCGAGATGAACATCGGGAAGAACGTCAAGTTCGCGCCGAGGAAGTAGAGCGCGAAGTGGAGCTTGCCGAGGCCCTCGCGGAGCAGGCGCCCGGTGACCTTCGGGAACCAGTAGTACGCGCCCGCGAAGAAGCCGAAGAGGCTGCCGGCGAAGATCGTGTAGTGGAAGTG
>JBKPDB010000159.1:0-12595 GCA_046727655.1 Actinomycetota bacterium | reverse complement strand
GGACGACGAGCAAGTGTGCATCGTCACGGTCGGCGGGTCGGGTGTCGGCGGCCACCTGTTACGGCGCGTGATCGAATCGTTCCCGGAGGCAAAGCGTCAAGTGCCGGCATTGCGGATGGTCGTGGTCGCGGGCCCGCGAATCGACGCGGCAACGCTGCCGCAGCACGAAGGCCTGGAGGTGCGCGCTTACGTCCACGAGCTCTACCGGCACCTCGCCGCCTGCGATCTGGCCGTCGTCCAGGGCGGGCTGACGACGTCCATGGAGCTCACGGCCAACCAGAGGCCGTTCCTCTACTTCCCGCTCCGCCACCACTTCGAGCAGAACTTCCACGTCCGGCACCGGCTCGGCCGCTACGGGGCCGGGCGCGCGATGGACTTCGAGGACGCAACGGCCGACACGATTGCCGAAGCGATCGCCGACGAGATCGGACGACCGGTCGGTTACCGGCCGGTCGAGCACGACGGCGCGGAGCGTGCTGCGGCGCTGATCGCCGAGCTGCTCACCTGACGTAGCGGGCCTGCGGCCTGGCAGGCTTCGCCGAACGATGTTCGCCGTTACGCCGCAGACGGACCGACGGATCGCCGGCCTCGAGCTTCCCGACGCCCTCGACCGGCGCTTCGATGCCTTCGTCTTCGACTGGGACGGCACCGCGGTGCCGGACCGAAAGGCTGACGCGTCGGCCATGCGGGACGCGGTCGAGCGTCTGTGTGCGCTCGGGGCCGACATCGCAGTCATCACCGGCACCCACATCGGCAACGTCGACCCACAGCTCGGCGCACGGCCGGCCGGCCCGGGCCGCCTCTTCCTCGGCCTGAACCGCGGCTCCGAGGTCTTTCGCGTCGACGAGGACGGGCCAGACCTCATTCACCGTCGGCAGGCCACGGCGGAGGAGGAAGCCGCCCTCGACGCCGCCGCGGCGGAAGTCGTCGCCCGCCTTGCCGAGGAAGGCGTCCGCGCGGAGATCGTGTCTCAGCGCCTGAACCGTCGGAAGGTCGATCTCATCCCCGATCCCGAGTGGGCCGATCCACCGAAGGCGCGAATCGACGAGCTCCTGGCCGCCGTCGAGCAGCTGCTCGCCGCTCACGGTCTCGACCTGCACGCGGCCGTGGAGCTCGCGGTGGAGGCAGGGCGCGACGCCGGGCTCGCGGACCCAAAGGTGACGAGCGATGCCAAGTACGTCGAGATCGGACTGACGGACAAGGCCGATTCGTCGCGCTGGGTGTTTCAGGAACTGTGGCGCCACGGGATCGGGCCGGGTCTCGTTCTCGTCGGCGGTGACGAGTTCGGGCCGCTTGCGCGACTGCCGGGCAGCGACTCGCTGCTGGTAATTCCCGAGGCGTCGCGGTCGACGGTGGTCTCGGTCGGCCGCGAGCCGAACGGCGTCCCCGACGGTGTGATCCCGCTCGGCGGCGGCCCGCCTGCCTTCGTCGCGCTCCTGGAGGACCAGATTCGCAGGCGGGAGGAAGGCGCGGTACCGCGGATCGACGAAGATCCATGGTGGCTGCTCGCCGTTCCCGGCCTCGACCCCGAGCACGAGCGCGCCAACGAGGTGTTGATCGGTCTGGCCGACGGAACCATCGGTTCGACGGGGTCACCGCTCTGGCCGCATCCCGCGGCAGAGCCACGCGTGCTCGCGGCGGGTGTCTACACCGGGACGGGCCCAGAGACGACGCTCCTCGAGGCTCCGGCCTGGCAACAACTGGACCATGTCGCGCTGCCCCTCGGAGTCTTCGAGCGCACGCTCGACCTGCACACCGGCGTGCTGCGGCACGTGCTCGCGACGAGGGCCAGCAGCGCCGAGGCAGCGCTCTTCTCCTCCTTTGCAAGTCCAGGGACGGTCGCGCTTCGCGCAACCGCGTCTGAACCGCTCCTCCCGGCGGAGGAGGTACCGCCGGCGGCGCGCTCCACCGAAGGGACGTACGGTGGCGTGGCCGCAGCCCGAGCGACCCGTCGGCGAAATGGGCTCGGCAACATCGAGCGACTCGGCGCATACGTGACCGACACGGGGCGCGTTCCGGCCCCCGAGGAGGCATCTGCCGCGCTCGCAGCTGCTGACCGCGTCGGCTTCGAGGCCCTGCTCGTGGGGCACCGAGCCACGTGGGCCAAGCGTTGGGAGACGGCCGACGTCGTCATCGACGGTGACGAAAACCTCACACTGGCGACGCGTTTCGCCCTCTTCACGCTGATGGCCAGCGTCCGCGACAACGGGGAGGCTGCCGTCGGCGCACGCGGGCTCACAGGTCCGGGGTATCGCGGCCACGTCTTCTGGGACGCCGACGTCTTCGTGCTCCCGTTTCTCGCAGCGACTCATCCCGCTGCCGCGCGCGCAATGCTCGAGTACCGGCTGCGTCGTCTTCCTGCGGCACAGGCCTCGGCTCGCAAGTCGAAGCGCGCAGGCGCTCGCTTCCCGTGGGAATCGGCGGCGACGGGCGAAGACGTGACGCCGCGACTCGCAAGGCTGCCCGACGGCGGGATCGTTCCCATCCGGACCGGCGACCTCGAGGAGCACATCACCGCCGACGTCGCGTGGGCGGCTGCTTGCTATCTCGACTGGACCGGTGACACCTCGTTCGCGCCGAGCGTGCGCGAGCTCCTGCTCGAGACGGCGCGGTACTGGGCTTCGCGCATCCGGATCGACAGGGCAGGCGCGCACATCTACGGCGTCATCGGGCCGGACGAGTACCACGAGCCGGTCGACGACAACGCGTTCACGAACGTGATGGCGCGCTGGAACCTGCGCCGCGCGGCGGCGGTCGCACCGAAGCCCGAACGCGAGCGGTTTCTCGAGCTCGCAGACGCACTCGTCGACGGCTACGACGCGAACACAGGCGTGTACGAGGAGTTCGCGGGCTTCTTCCGCCTCGAGCCGCTGGTCATCGCCGACATTGCCCCGAGACGGCCGATCGCGGCCGACGTCCTGCTCGGTCCCGAGCGCACCGCCGACGCGCAGGTGGTCAAGCAGGCCGACGTCCTGATGATGCACCACCTCGTCCCGGACGAGGTGGAGCCCGGCTCACTCGGGCCGAATCTCGACTTCTACGAACCGCGGACGGCGCACGGCAGCTCGCTGTCGCCGGCCGTTCACGCCGCGCTGTTCCCGAGAGCAGGACGTCCGGAGGAAGGGCTCGCGCCCCTGCAGCTGGCGGCGCGGCTCGACCTCGACGATCTCACGGCGACGACGGCCGGCGGCCCACACCTTGCGACGATGGGCGGTGTTTGGCAGGCACTGACGACAGGCTTTGCAGGCGTGCGCCCGGCCGGTGACGCCCTGGCCGTCGATCCGCAGCTGCCGGCAGCCTGGAACGGGCTCGACCTGCGCCTACGCTTCCGTGGGGTGCCTCTTCGCCTACGCGCCGAGCACGAGCTCGTTGCTGTAGAGGCCGATGCGCCCGTGCGCATCCGTGTCGGCGACGCGCCCGTAGCCGAGGGGCCGGCGCTGCGCTGGACACGCGTGCGAGACTCATGGGAGCTCACGTCATGAAGGTCCTCGCAGCGCTCGATCAGACGGCGGCGGCGGGCCCGGTGCTCGCGGCCGGCCACGAGATCGCCCGCATGTTCCGAGCGGACGTTGCGGCGGTGCACGTGCTGCAGGACGGCGCCGACCAGGTACGCGAGCTCGCGGCCCACCACGGCGTTCCCGTCAGCGAGCTCGAGGGCGCGCCCGGACGGCGGCTCGCTCAGGCCCTCGAGGAGGACAATGAGGCCGTCGCTCTCGTCGTCGGCACGCGCTGCCTCCCGGAGGGCGCTCGCGAGATCGGCTCGACGGCTCTCGAGGTCGTCACGACCGCACGCAAGCCGGTATTCGCCATCCCGCCGGAGCTGCCCGCCGGCTTCACGATCCGGCGCGTGCTCGTCCCGCTCGAGGGCTCGCTCCCGACCTCGTACGCGCCGTACGTAGCGCTCGACGTCCGCGGTGCCGAGCAGGTCGAGGTCGTGATCCTGCACGTGCTCGAGGAGCAAGAGCTACCCGCATTCAGCGATCAGCCGCAGCACGAGTGGGAGGCCTACGGACGCGAGTTCTTAGCCCGCTACTCGCTTTGGCCGTTCGAGCACGTGCGCCTCGAAACGAGAGTCGGCCGCGCCGACCAGCACGTCCTTCCCGTTGCGCAGGAGCTGGGGTGCGACCTGATCGCGCTCGCATGGACGCAGGAGCTGGCGCCTGGTCGGGCGAGGATCGTGCGCGAGACGCTGCGGCACGGAAGCATCCCCATCCTGCTCGTGCCGGTGACGACAGCAGTCGCGGGACACGCCTAGGTCGCGGCCGATACGGACCAGATCAGGATGTCCAGGATGCGCACCTCCGTGAGTCGGTGGCCACGGCCGGCGAGCTCGCGCTGGATCTCCTTCAGCGCCGCGCGATTGCGATCCAGGTCGCTCTTGTAGCTTCGAACGAGGGCGGTCGCGCGGTCTCCAAAGGTTTCGAGCGAGCGCGTCGAGGCGTCATCCACGGTCAGGTACGCCTGGACGACGCTGTCGAGGATCGGGATCAGCGCCGGCCGTTTCCTGTGCAGCGCCTTCGTCATCTTCGAGAAGCCGATGCCGTGGATGTCTGCGAACGCGCCGAAGAGCAGCGTCACTGCAGCCCACGGAATCGCGCGGGTCGAGCTCGTGAGCGATGCGCGCGGGTCGATCTGATCCAGAGCGCGCTCGATCTCTTCGCGGCGTTCGAGGATCGCGGCGATCTGAGCCGCGGAGATGCGGGCGCCGCCGCGGTTCGCAAGCCGGAGGTCGGCCTCGTCGAACGCCGAGTCCGACGGGACATAGGCGTCATAGCTCGAAGACGTCCCGACGAACGCGAGCGCGACCTCGAGCCCGTTCTCGACCTCGATCCCGCGACGAAGAGTCACGGTACTCACGTCGCGAAGGCCTGCGCGATCTCGCTCATGTGGTCGAAGAGGAGGTGACCGTCCTTCGGAAAGAACGTCGCGTGGCAGTTCGGGATCTTTGCGGCCAGATGCCGTCCCATCGCCGGCGGCACGAGCACGTCGAGCTCTCCTTGCCACAGGAACACCCGAGGCCTGATCGCCTCGAGCCGGAACCCCCACGGGCTGCCGAGCAGCACGACGTCCAGCGCCGCCCCGCGGCTTCCCTGGCGGAAGGCCTCCTCGAGCGCGACACGCAAGATGCTGCGCACTTCCGCACGGCGTGCGATCTCGGCGTCGACGGGTGACATTGCTTCCGCGATGGCTTCGAGCATGCGCTCTGGACGTCGGCGTAGCTGCCGTTCCATCGACCACATGATCAGCCGAGCCAGCGGCGGGAGCCGTGCGCCGAGCTGGAAGCCGGCCCGGTTCTGCCAACGCATTCCCTCCGTCGCGCCGGGGGTGTCGTATGGGCCGACGCCGCTGACGATCCCCGCCTTCGTAATGCGTTCCGGAATCTCGTGTGCGCAAGCGAGCGCATACGGCCCGCCGCCGGAGCTCCCCATGACGGAGAAACGGTCCATGCCGAGCGCGTCGGCGGCTTCCTCGACGTCGCGCGGCCAATCGACGATCGTGCGATCGGGCTGGAAGTCGGAGAGGCCGTATCCCGGCCGGTCGAGCGCGATGATGCGGGCACCGGCCTCTGCCGCAGCCGCGTCGGCGAATTCCGCCTCGAGGCGAGAGCCCGGATGTCCGTGAAAGTAGAAACCGGGCTCCCCATCCGGCTTCCCGTACTCGCCGTAACCCAGGAGGCGGCAGTCGCGCAGCATGAGCGTCTGTCCCGAAGAAACCGAAGCCACTGCCCGCAACGTACGGGAGGAGGCGCCTCATGCGCTCGGTTAGAAAACCGCTCCTCCGGGGACCATTCTCTATGCGGCAACCGAACCATCGCGAAGGGAGTGAGGCCCAATGCGCCGCTTGATTCTCTGTTTGCTCGTCGCCTGCGCAGCCGCCGCACCCGCCGCGAGTACGGCTCCGGCGAAGAACGGACGGGGCACGATGTGCGTCATGCACGCGCGGCTGACGGCGAAGAGCGAGACGACCGGCTCGACGTCGACCGCCAGGGGCTACACGTTGATCAAGGTCCGTAACGACGGCACGATCACGTTCAAGACGACGATCAACAACCGAAACCACGAGACGTTCGTCGCCGGTCACATCCATCAGGCACCGGCGGGGATAGCAGGCCCGATCGTCGTGCCACTCTTCGTCTCGCCGCCGTCGGCGGCGACGAGCGCACGTCACATCAAGCAGAGCGGCACCGCAACACCGAACGCGGGTACGACGGGCGCGAACCTCTGCCAGAGCCCGGGCGCCTATTACGTCAACTACCACACGACGGCCTTTGGGGCCGGCGCGATCCGCGGCCAGTTGCGGTAAGTACCGCTTGCTCTCGAGGGGCGGGCGGCCGCCCGCCCCTCCACCGGCTTCGTGCGGCGGCGACAGGTGATGATCTGTTCGTGCTCGAGGAGCGAGCGTGCGAGGTCGGCGGCATCGACGTCCGCTACCGCGTCGCCGGTACCGGTCCTCCGACCGTGCTCGTCCACGGCCTCGCCGGGTCGTGGCGATGGTGGGAGCCGGTCATCACGCAGCTCGCCACCAGTCTTCGGGTCTACCTCGTCGACCTGCCGGGTTTCGGCTCCGCTCGTGGCCAGACGTTCGTGCTCGGCGACGCGCCGTCCTACGTCCGGTCGTTGCTTGCCCAGATCGGGCTCGAGCGGGCGAACCTCGTCGGGTATTCGCTCGGCGGCGCGGTCTGCGCTCGGGTCGCCGCGCTCTGGCCGCAAACGGTCGACCGGCTCGTGCTCGCCGCGCCGGCGGGGCTCCTGGAACGGCGCCATCCGGCGCACTACGCCCTCCCCCTCGCGGCGGCGCTGCGCCATGCGCGGCCCGCGTTCCTGCGCGTCGTGCTGGCGGACTCGCTGCGGGCAGGAGTCCTCACGCTCTATCACGCCGCCACGCAGCTGCTCGGGGAGGACGCTCTACGCGACGAGCTCCATTCGATCAGCGCGCCGACGCTGCTGATCTGGGGCGACCGGGATCCGCTCGTGCCGCTCCGCCTGGCGCAAGAGTACGAGCGGGCCATACCACACGCGCAGCTCGTCGTCTTCGACGGCGTCGGCCATATCGCGATGGCGGAGCGACCGAACGACTTCTCGCAGGTGATCCTCGACTTTCTCGACGAGCGCTGCGAAGCGGAGCCGACGATGAGTTTTGGCACCCGGCCGAGTTGATCCTCCGGAAAGCGTGTTCTCGACGGAGGAGGCTGAGATGGCCGACGTGACGCTCAAGGCGATTGACGAGATGGAGCCCATCTACGGAGGGCTCGCGCGACGCGCACGCGCCGAGCTCGGCGTCACGGCTTGGGGAATGCAGGTCTTCACGCTGCCACCCGGCTGGGACGGCTACCCGAATCACAACCACGTTCCCAGGCGTTCGATCCGAACCAGGAGGAGGTCTACATCCCGCTCAGCGGCGCGGCCACGCTCATCGCCGACAACAGCGAGTTCGAGCTGCGGCCGGGGACGATGGCACGAGTCGGCCCCGATCAGCTCCGCCGGATCGTCCCAGGTGCTGACGGAATCCGTTTCGTTGCGATCGGCAGCTCGCCCGGCGCCTTCACGCCTGGCTCGTGGACGGAGCTCGGCGCCGACCCTCCCAGCGCGCCGGCCGAGTAGCGTCCTGCACGCAATGCACGAGCAGGCATTCGCGCCGCCTCACCGGCCGTGTAGCCGAGAATGAAGGCAACGCCGCCGACGATCCCGAAGACGACGAAGTGGGCCCGATAGTTCTCGAAGTGCGGGTCGAGCTCCGACCGGAGCAGCAGCGAGACGAGCCCGATCAGCGGAAGCGCAGCAGCGAGGAGCGCAGCGGCGATGCGTGCCACCGGTTTCCGAGCCGGGTTTCTGTTCCAGTCGCCATCCGAGGGGAATTCGAGTGCACGCTTCGCCACACCGGCTGGGGGACCGTTGCCGGCGCTTGACGACATCCAGACTCCGGCGCTCCTGGTCGACGGCACGACACTGGTCGCGAACATCGAGGAGATGGCCGAGCGTGTCCGGCTTGCGGGCGTTGACCTCTGGCCGCACTGCAAGACGCACAAGACGCCGGAGATCGCGGCGCTGCAAGGAGACCACGGCGCTGCCGGGCTGACGGTCGCGACGCTCCACGAGGCCGAGGTCTTTGCGGCCGCGGGCCACATGGACCTCCTCGTCGCGTATCCCCCTGTGGGCACCGCGCGGCTCGAGCGGCTCACGGAGCTCGCACGGACCGCGCGCGTTCGCGTCGTGCTCGACTCCGAGGAGGCGCTCGCCGGCCTCGACGAGACGTGCCGAACCGCGCAGGTGGAGATCGGCTGGCTCTGGGAGGTGGATTGCGGCGCGCGACGCTTGGGCACGAGGCCGGGCGCGCCGACCGCAGCGCTAGTCGCGCCGCTCGTGCAGCGGTCTCGGCACGCGACGTTCGCGGGAGTCTTCACCTTCGCCGGCCATGCGTACGACGCGCAGTCGGCCGAGGAGCTCGGCTCGATTGCAGGCGAAGAGCGCACCGCGGTGCGACAGACGGCCGCGGAGCTCGCGAAGCTCGGCGTCCAAGCGCCCGCGCGAAGCATCGGGACGACCCCCACCGCTCATCAACTGGAGGCCGCCGAAGGTGTCACCGAGATCCGGCCCGGCAACTACGTGTTCTACGACGCGACCCAGGTCGCGTTGGGCCTCGTCTCGGCCGACCGCTGCGCACTCTCGATCCTCGCGACCGTTGTCGCTCGTCCCGACCCGCAGCGGCTGATCCTCGACTGTGGCTCGAAGGCGCTCGCCGCCGAACGCCTGACGACGCGGTCGCCGGGTCTAGGCCTCGTCGCCGATCACGAAGGCTTCAGCGTCGACCGTCTGTTCGAGGAGCACGCGATCGTGAAGGCCGCCGAGCCCTCGACGATTCCGGTTGGCGCTCGCCTGCGCGTGATTCCGAATCATGCGTGCGCGAGCGCCAACCTGCACGAGCGGATGCTGATCACCGAAGGCGACGAGGTCGTCGACGAGTGGCGGATCGCCGCGCGAGGGTGGGACCGCGAAGCGGCCATGCGTTAGCCGAGGCCACTACGCGGGCCGAGCGCGGCGTTCCGCAGCTCAACTTCCGTTGGGACGTACCACGGGGCAACGGAAGTCCGCATCCCCTGCACGACTGACCGTGACGTCGCCGGCGTCGCGGGCAGCGAACACCGCCTCGTCCGAGGTGAGAAGGTACGGCGTGACACCAGGTTCGAAGGTGACGAGGTGGACCTCCCAACGGCCACCGTGGTACGGACCGTCGCCCGGAGCAACGCCGGCGATTCCGAGCTGGCCTGACGCGCCGTTCGTCACGTTGTACAGCGGATCGGTCCCGGTGCCGGCCGGAATCGGTGCGGGAGTCACGACGGTTCCGACGACCTCACCGTCGTGGAAGAGCTGACCCTTCGTCGTTGTCGCCGTCGCCGGTACGGCCACGAGCAGCGCCGTAGCTGCGGCCAGAAGACCGATGAGTAACACGCGCATCTCGTTCCTCCTTCGTCGTCGTTCCATCCGGCCGCGACGATAGGAACGTCGTCTTTCGCTGCTGTTACGCAGGCCTTAAATGTCGCTTACGCCGCCTCTTACCGATTTCACAGACTCGTAAGGACTCCGCGGGCAGAATGCGCCCATGGAGACGGTACTCGTCGTCGACGACGAGCCGACCATTCGGGACGTGGTCGTTCAGTACCTTCGGCGCGAGGGCTACGCCACGCTCGAGGCGGGTGACGGAGACACCGCGCGCGACCTGCTCGAGCGAGAGTGGCCGAGCCTCGTCGTCCTCGACCTGATGTTGCCCGGTACCGACGGCCTCGCCCTCTGCCGCTGGATTCGCGACCGGTCCCAGCTGCCGGTGATCATGCTGACCGCGCGTGGGGACGAGGCCGATCGGATCGTCGGGCTAGAGCTCGGCGCCGACGACTACGTAACCAAGCCGTTCTCACCCCGCGAGCTCGTCGCCCGGGTGCGCACCGTCCTGCGGCGCGGCGGTGCCGCGAGCGATCGGCGGGACGAGCATTTGCGCTTCGGGGAGCTCGAGATCGATGCGGCCGCCCGCGAAGTTCGCAAGGACGGAAGCGCGCTGAGGCTGACGGCGCGGGAGTTCGACCTGCTGCTGTTTCTCGCCCGCCACCCACGCCGCGCCTTCTCGCGCGACCAGTTGATGAGCCGCGTCTGGGGCTACGAGCCCGCGTTCGACAGCGGCACCATCACGGTGCACGTCCGGCGTCTGCGCGAGAAGATCGAGGACGACCCCGCACGGCCCCGTCGCCTCGAGACGGTGTGGGGGGTCGGCTATCGCTTCTCGCCGTGATCGAGCTGGCGCTGATCGTGGCGGCCTCGACGCTCGCCGCCGGCCTCGCCGGCGGTCTCGCGCTCCGCCTGTTGCCCACCGTGAGCGCCCGCCTCGCCGGTCTCTCGTTGCTCGCCGTCGGCCTTCCGCTCGCGGCAGTGCTCCTTTCGGGGGTTGCCATGTTCCACATGGGCGCCGACGTGGTCATCCTCGCGGTCGCGGCCGCGTCCTCGACCGTCGCAGTCGGGGCCGCTTTGCTCGTGGGCAGGTCGATCACGATTCCGGTCGACCGACTTCGGGCTGCCTCGAATGCCCTTGCCTCGGGAGACCTCTCCGCGCGAGCGCCCGAACGAGGCCCGACGGAAATCGCGGAGCTCGGTGCGGCCTTCAACGGGATGGCGGAGCGGCTCGAAGAGCTCTTCGACGCGAGGCGCGAGCTCGTTGCGTGGGCAAGTCACGATTTGCGCACGCCGCTCGCCGCGATCCAGGCGATGATCGAATCAGTCGAGGACGGCGTCGCAGCGCCCGAGCAATACACAAGGGCGTTGGCAGAGCAGACGCGGACGCTCGCGACGCTGGTGGACGACCTCTTCGAGCTGGCGCGAATCGATGCAGGGGCGTTGACGCTCGAGCTGAAGGACGCCTCGCTCACCGGCCTCGTCCGCTCGTGCGTTCGCGGCCTCGAGGCCGAAGCAGGTCGACGGAATGTCCGTCTCGAAGCCCACCTGGACGGCGAGCCGTCGGTGCGCTGCGCGCCCGACAAGGTCGAGCGCGTCCTGCTCAACCTGCTCACGAACGCCCTCCGCCACACGCCGTCGGACGGCTCGATTGCAGTGCTCGTCGAGCCCGGCGGCGGCGAAGTGCGGGTCAGCGTCGAAGACTCGGGAGCCGGAATCGCGCCCGAGGCGCTGCGGCGCGTCTTCGATCGCTTCTGGCGAGGCGATCCGGCCCGCTCGGCGGGCGGTTCGGGCCTGGGGTTGGCGATCGCACGCGGCCTCGTCGAGGCGCAAGGAGGCCGGATCTGGGCCGAAAATCGGCCGGGCGGCGGGGCGCGCGTCTCGTTCACGCTCCCTACCACCTAGCAGCCGCGTCAGGCCGCGCCGGCTTCTGCCAGACCTAGGCCTCTAGTCGCTCCACCAGCTTGGTGCCATCTCGAAGTCGCGGGGATCCTCGCCGGCTCCGAAGGCGACGTACTCGATCCCATCGGGCCCGGCCTCGACATTCCGCATCGTGTCCTTGTCGAACCGAATCGCGTCCAACTCCCCCAGTTCCACGATCTCGTCCTCGACCTTGACCCGTCCGGAGCCGCGGATCACGACGTAGACCTCTTCCTGCCCTTCGTGCTTGTGCCCGAACGGCATCCGGAAGTTGGGCGCGAGCTTGAACAGACTCAGCCCCAGCGTCTCTCCTTCCAATGCGCCGCGGCCGAACCGAGCCTCGATCTCCTCAGGCATGTCGAAGTTCGGTGCCTGATTCTCCACATCGCCACGCAGGTTTTTCTTGGTGTAAGCGCTCATGTCAGAGACCATGCCCACGAGAACGAGCAATCAACCATCGCCGTCTGCGGCGGCTCGGGCACCAGGTCGTCGAGGCCGGCTCGCAACGCTGCCAGCTCCGCGTGCTCCGCGACGAACAGGCGCCTGTGCAGCTGGATCATCGCCGCGCCCGCCGCATCGAGCCTCTCCTCGGCGGAACGGAGCAGCCGCCGGTAGAGGCCGAGGCCGTCGCCGGGCGCGAACAGCGCCCCGTCCGGCTCGGCGGCGAGGTCGGGATAGCGGAGGCGGTCCGCCACCGGCAGGTACGGGAGGTTGGCAACGATCAGGTCGAGATATGCGGGAAGAGGATCGAGGAGGTCGCCCTTCACGACGTGAACGCGATCGGCGACTCCGAACCGGCAAGCGTTCGCGCGGGCGAGGACAACGGCCGCCGTGCTGACATCGCTCGCCCAGATCTCCGCTGCGGGCGCTAGCCGCGCGAGCGTGACCGCAATCGCGCCGGAGCCTGTGCCGACGTCGGCGACGCGCGCGGGTCGGCCGTCGATGCGCTCCGCGGCAGCGGCGACAAGCTGCTCGGTCGCCCGTCGGGGTGTCATCACCCGGCCGGGCGCCGTCAGCAGCGGCAGCTCGCAGAACGTCCCTTCGGCCACGCCCCGTTTGTGTCCGGGGCGCAGCGCTTCTTACGCTCTACAGCTCCTGGTCTTCGCGGACGAGCGCGAGCAGGCTTTCGTGCTCCTCGCGGCAGGCGGGGCAGCCGTCGAGATGCGCACGCAGGCCGGGCACGGCGGCGTCCGCGTCTGCGCCTGCGACCTCGCGCTCGACGTACTCGTCGAGCCGGGCGA
>JBKPDB010000158.1:0-5527 GCA_046727655.1 Actinomycetota bacterium | reverse complement strand
CTCGACTGGCTGCCGGGCTACGAAGGATCGAAGCCGGTACGGATCGGCAACGCCGCGACAGAGCAGTTCCAGCTCGACGTGTACGGCGAGGTGCTCGACGCGCTGCACCAGGGCCGCGTGCACGACCTCGAGATGTCGAAGGAAGCGTGGTCGCTCCAGCGACGCCTCCTTCTCTACCTCGAGCACGCCTGGAAGGAGCCCGACGAAGGAATCTGGGAGGTCCGCGGGCCGCGCCAGCACTTCACGCACTCGAAGGTGATGGCGTGGGTCGCGTTCGACCGCGGTGTCCAGGCCGTCGAGCGGTTCGGCCGCCCGGGCCCGGTGGAACGGTGGCGCGAGATCCGAAGCAGGATTCATCGTGAGATCACCGAGGAAGGCTTCGACGTCGAGCTCAATTCCTTCACACAGGCGTACGGGTCCAAGCGGCTCGACGCGAGCCTGCTCGTCATCCCGCTCGTTGGCTTCCTTCCCGCCCACGATCCGCGCATGATCGGGACCGTCGCCGCCATCGAGCGTGACCTCGTCCGTGACGGCTTCGTCTACCGGTACGCGCACGACGAGGAGGCGCGCGGCATCGACGGGCTGCCGCCCGGCGAGGGCGCTTTCCTGCCGTGCACCTTTTGGCTCGCCGACAATTTCGCGCTACAGGGCCGCCTCGACGAGGCAGTGGAGCTGTACGAGCGGCTTCTCGCGCTCCGCAGCGACCTCGGCCTGTTCGCAGAGGAGTGGGATCCGGGCGCGCGCCGCCAGCTCGGGAACTTCCCGCAGGCGTTCACTCACGTCGCGCTCGTGAACACCGCCTTCAACCTCGACCGCGCGGAGTCGGCGCCGATGAAGCAACGGCATCCGCACGACGAGCCGACGGAGGCCTACTAGCCGATCGAGATCCGCCCTGCTTCGCGGGGCATGATGATCTCGATCGGATTCGGTTTCGATTCCGGCCGTAGCGGCCGACGCCGGCACAGCCGGCATCGGCGGTGGATGCTTCAGGGCTAACGGTGTCCGAAATGGTGGGCGGTCGGGAGCGACGCGCGGACGCCGGGCTCCTTCGAGACCTCCCGCGCGAGCGGGCCGAGCGTCTCCAGTGAATGAACGAGCACGTTCTGGTTTCGCTCGATCCGCTCGAATCGGCCGTGCGCAAGGATCAGCGGCTCGCCGCGCACGATCGCACGGTGACGGTCGTAGACCGACGGCGGCACGATCAGATTGACCGGCCCGAACTCGTCTTCGATGAGCATGAACACGACGCCGTTGGCGGTTGCAGGACGTTGCCGCGCGACCGCCATTCCCGCAACGGCGACCTGCGCACGATCGGGCGCCGACTCGAGCTCGCGTGAGGAGAGGACGCCGTCGGGAAGATGCTCACGGAGGAGCTGCAACGGGTGGATGCCTACGGAGAGGCTCGTCGTCCGGTAGTCGGCGAGCATTCGCTCCCAGACGGTCGGTTCGGGAAGCTCGGGAGTGACTGCGGTTGGATCGAGGGGCAACGCGAGCTGTTTCTCCTCCCCGCCGGACCCGGGGACGCTCTGGGACCGCGGAACGAGACCGAGCTGCCACAGCAGCTCCCGTCGAGGCCGCTCGAAGCAGTCGCAGGCGCCGGAGACGATCAACGTCTCGAGGCCGTGGTCGGAGAGCTGCGTCCGCTGAGCTAGGTCACCGACGGTCGTGAACGTGCGTTGTCCGCGTTCCGCGACGACCGCCTTCGCCTCCTCCTCCCCGATCCCGTTGATGTAGTCGATGCCGATGCGAACGGCGCCGTTCTGGACGGTGCACTTGGCGGCGCTCGCGTTTACGTCCGGCGGCAGCGTCACTACGCCGCGTCGCTGGCCGTCGCGGACGAGCGTCGCGGGCGGGTAGAAGCCCATCGGCTGCTCGTTGAGCAGCGCACAGAGGAACTCCGCGGAATGGTGGTGTCGCAGCCACGCCGACTGGTACGCGAGCAACCCGAACGCTGCGGCGTGCGACTTCGGAAAGCCGAAGCCGGAAAAGCCGACGAGCTTGTCGTAGACGAGGTCTGCCGTCTCCTCGTCGACGCCGTTTCGCAGCGCGCCTTCCACGAACCGGCCGCGATACGCCTCGAGCGCTTCGTGTGAGCGCTTGCGGCTCATCGCGCGACGCAACCCTTCCGCCTCCCCCACGCTGAAGCCCGCGAGCGCGATCGCAACCTCGAGCACCTGATCCTGGAAGACGACGACGCCGAGCGTCGAGCGCAGGCAGTCCGCGAGCAGCGGATGATCGACCGGCGGGACGAAGGAAGGGTCTTCCCGCAGCCGCTGACGGTGGTCGATGTACGGGTGGACGGCCTTCCCCTGGATCGGGCCGGGACGGACGAGCGCCACCTGAACGGTGAGATCGTCGAGATTCTCGGGACGCGTGCGCAGCAGGCTCTGCATCTGTGCCCGGCTTTCGATCTGGAAGTCACCGATCGTGTCCGCTCGCCGGATGTCGTCGAAGACCGCTTCGTCGTCGAACGGGATTCGCGAGAGGTCGATCGGCGTGCCCTGCAGCTGCGCGATCTGGTCGACGCAGTCCTCGACCGCAGACAGCATCCCGAGCCCGAGCAGGTCGATCTTGAGGAAACCGGCGTCCGCGCACGAGTCCTTGTCCCACTGGCACATCTGCCGGCCGGCCATCGCCGCCGGCTGGACGGGGACGAGCTCTACGAGCGGCCGCGACGAGATCACCATCCCGCCCGGATGCTGCGAGATGTGCCGCGGCAGGCCGGCGATCTCGTGACAGAGCTCGGCGAAGACGCGCCAGCGCGGCGAGAGGAGCTTGCGGTCCGCATCCGGGAGCAGCTGCAGCTCCTCGGCGACCCGCTTTGCGTTCCAGCCTTCCGAGACGCGGGCGATCCGCTCTAGCTCCGCGTAGGGAAGTCCGAGCGCCTTGCCGACGTCGCGGATCGCACCGCGCGAGCGGTACGTCGCGAACGACGCGACGAGGGCCGCGTGCTCGCGCCCGTACCGCTCGGTGACCGCAACGATGAGCTTCTCGCGGATGTCACGAGGGAAGTCGAGGTCTATGTCCGGAACCGCATCGAGCTCGCGGTTGAGGAAGCGGCCGAGCGAGAGGTCTGCGCTGACGGGATCGACGTGCGAGAGACCGGTCAGGTAGCAGACCAGCGATCCGACCGACGAACCGCGTCCGCGGCCCGGCGGCAGCGCATGCCGCGGTGAGTCGCGGCCGCGCACTTCGACCGCGCACTCGCGTGCGAGCTCGAGCACGTCCCAGTGGAGCAGGAAGAACCCCGCCAGCCCGAGCTCGTCGATGAGCTCGAGCTCCTTTTCGAGCCGCGCACGTGCCTCGTGGCGAAGGTTGTGGCCTTGCGGATACCGCTCCTCGAACGTGTGGTTGCAGACCTGGGCGAGCTGGACGATCGCCGGCTCCGGGCTGTCAGAGAAGTCCGGGTAGCGGTATCCGAGCTCCTTCGTCAGGTCGAACTGCAGCCGCTCTGCCAGCTCGACGGTGCGCACGAGTGCTGGACGGTCGTCGGGGAAGCGCTCGACCATCTCTTCCGGAGAGAGAAGGACGGATTCGTGGTTGCCGCGGCGCTCCGCCTCGCAGCCGTCCAACGAGCTGCGGTGGCGAACGGCAACGAGCACGTCCTGAAGCGGTGCCCGGCGGGGGTGGTGCGCGTGCACGTCACCGGTGACGATGGTCGTGACGCCGAGCGACGCGGCGAGGTCGCGCAAAAGTGCGTTTCGACGCGCATCGCCGCGCTCGTACGGACGTTGGAGCTCGACGTAGAAGCGGTCGGGCCCGAAGGCACGCGCGAGCCTCGCCGCAGCGTTGGGGTTGCGCACTGCCAGTCCGTGGCGCGCGCAGCCGGAAAGGCAAACGAGCCCTTCGTTCAGCTCCTCGAGCAGCAGTTGGTCGAGTGCCGGCGGAAGTGCAGGGATGTATCGCTGCGGGTTCTCCGCTGGGGGAGCCTCCCGGTTCCCCCAGTCCCCCTCCCCTGGTCCGCTTACGTGGACAGGCCGCTTCGCGGCCGGGCGTGTGTGCGCATGCGCCGCCGTGATCAGCCGACAGAGGTTGGCGTACCCCCTCGGCGTCTCGACGAGGAGCGTGACGTGCGAGCGGTCCGCGAGCGTCAGCTCGGCGCCGGTGATCGCCCGCACGCCGAAGTGTTTGGCAGCGTGAGCGAACTCGAGCGAGCCGTACACGCCGTCGTGGTCGGTGAGCGCGAGTGCCGGGTAATCCAGCTCGGCCGCGCGTACCGCGAGCTCTTCCGGATGCGACGCGCCGTCGAGGAACGAGTACGCCGAGTGCGCGTGCAGCTCGATGTACGGGACGTTCCGCTGACGTTCGCGCTGAGCCCGCGCCGCCGGTGCGCGCCCCGACCGACTGCCTGCGAGTGGAAAACGGTCGGGGCGCTCCTTCTTCCGAGTGCGATGCGGAAACTCAGGCTGTAACTCGATCGTCATACTCGCCGGGGATGGCAGGGGTCGTGCTCAGAGCCGGCGAGGGCGAGCAGCTCTTCGGCGGCAGGATCGTGCTCAAGGCGGACTTCGAGCAGCTCACCATCACGGAGTCCCTGTTCCCGGACGCGCGGCCCGGAGCCGGCCCGCACTTCCACCGGCGGCACGCCGACTCGTTCTACGTCCTCGAGGGCGGATTCACGGTGCTCGTCCACGACAAGGAGCACCCCTTGTCTCCGAATGGCTGCGCGTGTGCTCCGCCCGAGGTCGTACACGGTTTCAGAAGCACGTCCCGGACGCGGTTCCTCAACTTCCACACGCCCGACGGCGGCTTCGCCGATCACTTGCGCGCGCAGAGTCGTCGCGAACAGGGGGGCTTCGACAGCTTCGACGCCGAGCCGGGGAGCGGCGCTCCGCCGATCGAAGCCGTGGTGCTCGGGCCGGGAGAGGGCGAGCGCCTCGCGGGCGAGACGCGAATCGCGACGATCAAGATCGGACGCGAGGAGCTCTCGCTGATCGAGTTCGAGCTCGAGCCGGGATTCGAAGGGCCCGACCCGCACACCCACGACGACCGGATCGATTCGTTCTACGTCCTCGAAGGCGAGCCCGAATTCGTGATGGGAGAGGAGACGCTTCGTCTCGGCCCAGGCTCCTTCGTGGCTGCTCCCATCGGCTTCGTGCACACGTTCGGGAACCCCGGAAACGAGCCCGCGCGAGTGCTCAACATGCATGCGCCGAGTCGCGGTTTCCACGACTGGCTTCGTACCGTCAACTGACTGGTTTTCAGGCACCTCGCTGCGTGAACCAGCACCTGCGCTCCTCGTCGCGAAAGACAACGGCGTTTTCCCCTGACTGCAGCACGACTTCGAAGTAGCGCCGGGACACCGGCTCTTCCGTCCACCACCGGTCCATTACGCGCCACTCTTCGCGGACGAGCTCGACCGGCAGTCGGTTGACGCACACCGGCGTGCCGTCGACGCGAGCCTCGACGACGGCGGGCCGCGGCGCATTCAGTCGTCCCGCGGAACGAACAGCGCGCGCGTCTCCGGAATGCGTGACCACGGCGCGACCTCCACGACCTGGTTGACCGAGCCGGAACCGGTGCTCGC
>JBKPDB010000157.1:0-3043 GCA_046727655.1 Actinomycetota bacterium | reverse complement strand
CGATCGAACTCCGGCGAGGGCGGCGAGGATCCCGACCGCTTCCGCACGGAGCGGAACTCGCGCATCAAGCAGGTCGCTTCCGCGCGCTTCGGCGTCACGCCGGAGTACCTCGCCTTCGCCGACGAGCTCCAGATCAAGATCGCGCAGGGATCGAAGCCCGGCGAGGGGGGCCAGCTTCCCGCTCACAAGGTCACGGCCGAGATCGCACGGCTCCGGCACACGCAGCTCGGGATCGAGCTCATCTCGCCGCCTCCGCACCACGACATCTATTCGATCGAGGACTTGGCGCAGCTCGTCTTCGACCTCAGGCAGGCGAACCCGGCCGCGGCGGTCTCGGTCAAGCTCGTCTCGTCGGACGGCATCGGCCTCGTCGCCGCCGGGGTGGCAAAGGCGCTCGCCGACGTCATCCACGTCGCGGGCGCCGACGGCGGCACCGGCGCCAGCCCGCTCTCGTCGATCAAGCATGCGGGGATGCCGTGGGAGCTCGGCCTCGCGGAGACGCAAGGCACCCTCGTCGCCAGCGGGCTCCGAGGGCGGGTGCGGCTACGCGCCGACGGCGGCCTGAAGACGGGACGCGACGTCGTCGTGGCAGCGCTGCTCGGAGCGGACGAGGTGTCGTTCGGGACGGCGCTGCTGATCGCCGAGGGGTGCCTGATGGTGCGCTCGTGCCACCTCGACACGTGTCCGGTCGGAATCGCGACGCAGCGACCGGAGCTGCGCTCCAAGTTCGCCGCGACACCCGATGCAGTCGCCACGTTTCTGTTGCAGGTGGCCGACGAGGTTCGCCGCCATCTCGCCGGGCTCGGGCTACGCACCTACGCCGATGCGGTCGGACGCGCCGACCTGTTGCGGCGGCGCGAGACGACAGCCCGTCGCAGCTCATCGCTCGACCTCCGCGAGCTGCTCCGTCCCGCTCACGGCGCGTTCAGAGCCGAGCCGGTGCCGCATGCAGCAGGAGGAGAGCTCGGAGCGCAGCTCGCCGCCGACGCCGCGGCTGCGCTCGAGGAAGAGCGGATCGTCGACCTTCGCTACGAGATCGCGAACCGTGACCGGGCCGTCGGCGCGCGACTGGGAACGGAGATCGCGCGCCGCTTCGGCGCCGGCGCACCTCCCGGGCGCGTAAGGGCCCGCTTCGACGGGTCGGCGGGGCAGAGCTTCGGTGCGTTCCTCGCGGAGGGCGTGGAGCTCGAGGTCGTCGGCGAGTGCAACGACTACGTTGCGAAGGGGATGAGCGGCGGCCGTGTCGTGGTGCTTGCCCCGCCAAACGATGTCGGCGACGCCGTCTTGCTCGGCAATGCAGTCCTCTACGGAGCGACCGGCGGTGAGCTCTTCTGCACCGGCAGCGCGGGCGAGAGATTCGCAGTCCGCAACTCCGGCGCGACCGCGGTCGTCGAGGGCGCCGGCGATCACGCCTGTGAGTACATGACCGGCGGCATCGTCGCGGTGCTCGGGGACGTAGGCCTGAATGCCGCAGCGGGAATGACGGGCGGTGTCCTCTACGTCCTCGATCCGTCGAACCGATTGCCGCTCCGCCTCAACTCACAGCTGGTCGTCGCGGACCGCGGCGGCGATGAAGAGTTGCGCACGTTGCTCGAGCGACACCTTCGGCACACCGGCTCGCTTCGCGCCGCCGAGTTGCTCGAAGACTGGGACGACGCCGCGCCGCGCTTCTGGCGCGTCACGCCGCGCGGGATCGAAGCTACCGCAGTACGCGACGCGGTCGCCGTCGCGGGGTAGCTCCTAGCCGGGCGCCGCTTCGGCGGCGGGGGCCGAGGCGACCGGCGCAGGCGCCGCGCGCGTCTGGCCGTGGGCGAGACCGAGGTGCCCGTGCGCCTCCGTGCCGTAGCCGCCGGGAACCGGGATGTAGAACTCGGGATAGCCCCACATCCCGTGCTCGGACACGTCGAGCCCCGCCGTCTCCGTCTCCGGCTCCACGCGGATCCCCCACAGTCGCTTCATCGTCCAGAGCGTCGCGAACGACGCGGTGAACGTGAAGACGCCAACCGCAGCAAGACCGAGGAGCTGGACCCCGAGCTGGTGGAACGAGCCCGTGTAGACCAGGCCGCCGGTACCCGTTGCGAGGTTGGCTGCGAGGGCCGGGACTGCGAACAGCCCGGTGGCGACGGTGCCCCAGACGCCCGACATCCCGTGCACGGCGACCGCACCGATCGGGTCGTCGATGCCGATCCGCTCGACGAAGAGCACACCGGCGACGGCGATCAGACCGGACACGAGCCCGATCACGACTGCGGCCCAGGGCGCAACGAATCCGGACGCAGCGGTGATCGCCACGAGCCCGGCGAGGACGCCGTTCAGCATCATCGAGACGTCTGGCTTGCGCAGGATCAGCCACGCGCTCGCAATGCCGCCGACCGCGCCCGCCGCTGCAGCGACGTTTGTCGTGAGCGCGACGTAACCGAAGTAGCCGATGCGATCTCCGGACACGACGCCGAGCGTCGAGCCCGGGTTGAAGCCGAACCACCCGAACCAGAGGATGATCGTTCCGAGCACTGCGTACGGCATGTTGTGACCGGGAATCGGGTTCGCACGTCCGTCGCGGCCGAACTTGCCGATGCGCGGCCCGAGGAGCAACGCACCCGCGAGAGCAGCGAGTGCGCCCTGGTAGTGGACGACCGTCGAGCCGGCGAAGTCCTGCATGCCTCGGCTGAAGAGCCAGCCGCCGGCATGCCAAATCCAGTGCGACGTGACGGAATAGATCAGCGTGAAGACGACGCCGAACGCGAAGTACACCCAGAGCTTCGCCCTCTCCGCCATCGCGCCCCAGACGATCGCGAGCGAGACACCGGCAAAGACAACCTCGAAGAGGTACGCGCTCGCACCGGGAATGCTCGAGAAGAACGAGAACGGAGCTTGGCCGACGGCGAGCAGCTCGTCGGTCGAGGGGAAGAACCCGTGCGTCCCGACGATGCCGTTGCCGTCCCCGAACGCGATCCCGAAGCCGACCGCCCAGTAGACGAGCGAGCACACGGCGAAGATCAGGACGTTCTTGCCCGCGATGTGCGCCGCGTTCTTCATCCGCGTG
>JBKPDB010000156.1:0-25142 GCA_046727655.1 Actinomycetota bacterium | reverse complement strand
CGGACTGATGGTCGTCGACAACACGCTCTGGTCGGGAGAAGTTGCCGATCCCGACAAGGATTCGGCGACAACTCGCGCGATCCGCGCCCTCAACGACCGGGTGCTCGAGGATCCCCGCGTCGAGAACGTCCTCCTCACCGTGCGTGACGGGATGAACCTCGTGTGGCGTCGAGGGTCCCCGGCTCCAGCTCTTTGATCGAGTCGAGGCCGACGTCCGCCACCCGAAGCACGTCCTCGGGCGGCCGGAACGCCGGGTTCGGGATCGCGACGACGAACATCTCGGCCGCGTCTGCGGAACGAATCCCGCTCGCGGAATCCTCGATCGCCGCACAGGCTCGAGCGTCCACCGCTAGCCGCCTCGCCGCCTCGAGATAGACGTCGGGCGCGGGCTTACCGCGCGCGACCTCCTCCGACGACACGGTCACGCGGAAGCTCGAGGCCAATCCGGACACCTCGAGCGCCTTGTCGATCAGCTCGCGATTGGAGGACGATGCGAGGCCGAGCGGCCAGTGCGCCGCCATGCGTTGCACCGCCTCGACGGCGCCGTCGACCAGCAGCAGGTGCTCCTCGTAGCGATCGAGCATGCGCGTGACCACCTCGCGCACGATCTCCTCGGGTGGTTCGCTGAGCCCGATCACGTCGTGCATGTAGCGCGACCACTCCTTCGAGCTCATGCCCATCATGTCGCCCTGCGCGCGGTCGGTCCATTGCCCGCCACGCTCGCGGGCGAGCCCTTGGCGGACCTCGTTCCAGAGCTCCTCCGTGTCGAGGATCACACCGTCGAGATCGAAGACGACCGCGTCGATCACGCCGGGAAGTAATCTCCGCCGCGGTAGACGAGCCCCTGCCCCGCCGCGCCGAGCTCGGTCGACTCGACCTCACCGACGAAGATCGTGTGGTCGCCCGCATCGTGCTCCGACCTCGTCCGGCACTCGAGCCAGCCAAGGGCGTCGGCGATGAGCGGCCCGCGCGGTCCCTCCAGCACGTCGACGCCGTGCCACAGAGCAAGCGGTGGAATACCGCTGCGCGCAAAGTGCTGCGCCACATCCGTTTGCGCCGACGAGAGCAGGCTCGCCGCCCAACCGCCGGCGAGCCGAATCGGCTCGTGGGACGACGACTCCTTGCCGATCGAGATCCCGATCAGCGGCGGCTCGAGCGAAAGAGAGACGAGTGAGCCAACCGTCAGTCCGAACCGTTCTCCTTCCAGCTCTGTTGTCACCACGGCAACCGGCGCCGGAAAGCGACGCATCACTTCCCGGAGCTCGTCTCCCGTCATCGGCCCGATGATATGGCGGTGAACCGGCGCGACGTCATCGAGCTCGGCGTCGCCGCAGCTCTCGTCGCGGCGGCCGGCGCCGCGCATTACGCCCATGCGACGCCTGTTCTGTCGTTCGCCGTCGCGGCAGTCGCAATCGCCGCGCTGGCTCGTCTCGTCGGCGGTGCGACGGAGCAGCTCGGCTCACGTGTGGGGTCCTCCGTGGCGGGCGTCATCCAGTCCGGCCTCGGAAATCTCCCCGAGCTCTTCATTGCACTCTTCGCGCTCCACGAAGGGCTCATCGAGGTCGTGCAGTTCGCCCTCGTCGGGTCCGTGATCGCGAACAGCGTGTTCGTGCTCGGCCTTGCCTTCGTAGTCGGTGGCATTCGCAACGGCACGCAGCGTTTCAACTCGCCGCGGGCGCGCATGATCGCGACGCTTACTGCGTTGGCGGCGGCGATCCTTGCCGTGCCCGCGCTCGCCCACGAGTTCCACACGCCGGCGGCTGCGCACGAGAAGACGCTCAGCCTCATCTGCGCGGGCGTCTTGATCGTGCTGTTCCTCCTGACGCTGCCCGGTTTCCTCGCAGGAGGGGAGGAAGCGACCGCCCAGCACGCTCGCTGGACCCTCGCCACGACGGTTGTCATCCTCGCCTGCGCGGGCGCGGCAGCCGCTTTCGTCAGCGACTGGTTCGTGAGCGCGCTACGGCCCGCGACCGATGCGCTCGGGATGAGCGAGGCGTTCGCCGGCCTCGTCGTCGTCGCGATCGCGGGCAACGCGATCGAGAACGTCGTCGGAGTGCAGCTGGCTGCGCGAAACCGCCCCGACTTCGCGATCTCCGTGATCGTGAACTCCGCGCTGCAGGTCGCGCTGTTCCTGACGCCCGTCCTCGTGTTCGCGAGCCTCTTCTTCTCCACGCAGCTGACGCTCGCCTTTCCGATCCTACTCGCGATCTCGCTCCTGCTCGGCGCAGCGATCTGTGCACTCGTCGTCTACGACGGCGAGAGCACGTGGGAGGAAGGCGCGATCCTCACCGGTCTCTACGCGGTCGTCGCCGCCAGCTTCTGGTGGGGAGCGTGACGGAGGCGGCGTCAGCCGATCAGAAACGAGATCACGACGGCGACGAACGCTGCCGCACCGAGTGCCATTAGCTGCGGTCGGTGACGCGCGAGCGCGTAATTGACACGCGCATCGGGGAACGCGGCCTGCGGCAGCGAGGCGAGCCCAAGCAGCAGGATCGCGACCGCCAGGAGCGCGACCAGAGCCGGCCGGATCGCGCGAGCAGTGCTCTCGACCGCCGACGCGAGGCCGGTACTGGAGCTACCGGCGCCGAGCCCGGATGACTGCGTGTCGGGTGTGAGGGAGCGACTCGCGTTGTCCGGCGCCGCAGACGCGCCGATGTCGGACGCTCCTCCTGTGAACAACGGGTTCGTGGTGAACGGGCTCGCTTGGGGGAAGGGCGTCGCTGGACAGACGTTCGCGGCCTGGAGTGTCTCGAGAGTGCGTCGGCTCGGAGCCGAACCGCTCACGACCACGACTGTCACGCGCTGCACCACCTGGCCCGACGCGGTGCGCGCCTCGAGGTAGTACGTGCCCGGAACGAGCTTCCGCCTGCCCACGCGACCTGTGAAGCGCACCCTGTTGACGCCTCTGTGTGCGTTGACGGCGAACCGCCCGACCGTGCGGCACACCGGCGAGACCTGCTGCACCGTGAAGATCACCTTTGCGCGGTGCCGCAGGAGGAACGTCAGCGTGATGGTCCGTCGCTGCTTGCTGCCCTTCGTCCCGATCCAGGACCGGAACGTATGCAGATTGGAAGCGGCCGACCGGCCGGCAGGGCCGGCGACCGGGCCGTTTGCGCCTCCTTGGACGCCGAATCCCGAGGAGATCTTCGCGCTTCCTGTAGCGCTCGATGATCCGGTACCACCGGCGGACGCGGTTGAACCCGTTGCAATGGAGGGCGCACCGGAAACCGAAACCTGGGGGGTGGTAACGCTGGGAACGGACGCCGTCGCCGTAGTGGCGATTGGCGTCGTTACCGAGGGCGTCGACACGGACGGCGCCGTCACAGACGGCACCGTCACGGGCGGCGTGCTGACTGTCGGCGGCGGCGTCGTCACGGTTGGCGTTGCCACCGTCGTCACCGGTGGGACCGGCACGGTGACACTCGGAACCGTCACTGACGGTACGGTCGGCGTCGGCACCAGGTCGGCGTCGGCATGCTCGGCCAGGAGACCGACGCCGAAGAGCAGACCCAGCCCAAAGAGCAGAGCGAGGATGGCCGCACCCCTCACGACTGTACAACTCCGATGCGGCCGATTTGGTTGCGCACCGGGCACGTTCGGCAACATTCCTCGTGAATGGCGGCGGTGAAGCGGGATTACTACGAGGTTCTCGGCGTCCCGCCGGACGCCGACAAGCAGGCGATCGAACGCGCGTTCCATGACCTCGCGCGCGAGTGCCATCCGGACGTGACCGACGATCGCGAGGCCGACGAACGCTTTAAAGAGCTGACGGAGGCGTATTCCGTGCTGGCGAGCCCGGAGGTGCGCGACATCTACGACAGCCGAGGTCACCGCGGTCGAGGAGATCCTGAGTTCGAGGAGGCTCTGGCGGACGCCGGGTTGGAAGCGCCCCGACGTGGTGAGAACGTCCACCTCGATCTCGAGCTGCGTAGCTTCGAGGCGCGTGAGGGAACGAGGCGTCTCGTCCGCTATCCCGTCGCTGTTCGCTGCCGCGCGTGCATGGGCCACGGGAGCGTCCACGTCCCAGACCCGGAGTCGGACCTCCTGGATCCGTGTCTCCGCTGCGACGGCCGGGGTGTCGTCGAGACCGAGCAGCAGGTGCGCCTTCGTATTCCCGCGGGGCTGCAGGACGAGGCGCAGCTACGCGTTCGCGCGGAGGGCAACGACGCCGGTGCCGGGTCGGTCCCGGGTGACCTCCTCGTGCACGTCCACATACGCCCGACGCCGAGGGATCCGCGCGTCATCCGCTATGTGGCGTTCGTGCTCCTCGTGCTCGCGGTGGTCACGCTGATCGTCTACCTCGTGCGCTAGCGGCTGATCACGTGCGGCCGAGCGGGAGCCGAGTCGCCGACGCACCGCGCGCGCTACATCCGCGCCTGAGACTAGGCGTCCTCGGCGTGATCCAGGTGCCGGATCGTCCACCAAGCGTACGTGTGAAGCGCAAGCACCAGGAGGAGGAACCCGCCGAGGACGGCCATCACATAGGCCCCTACTGTCGTTACCTGGTCGGCGAGCATCCCCATCAGGGTTGCAGAAGCTCGGGCCATTGCGAAGGCAGGTAACCCCCAGATTGGAGTGGGGGATCCCGCACCATCGCTCGAGCGGCGGGGGTGGGATTTGAACCCACGGTGCCCCGCGAAGGGCACAGCGGTTTTCAAGACCGCCCCGTTCGGCCGCTCCGGCACCCCGCCGTTATCACAGCCTAGCCGCGTTTCGAACGTGCTTCGGCCGTCGATCTTCCAAGCATGGCGCGGTCGCGTAACCGTTCGGGACGACGCGAGCGTCGGCACCTCTTCCACGAGCTCGCGCGGCGTTTCAGCGACCACGAGCTGCCGATCTACGCCTCTGCGATCGCCTTCCGCGCAATCGTGGCGCTCATTCCGCTCGTCCTGCTCGGCCTCGGCCTCCTCGGCGCGCTCGGGCTCGGAGACACGTGGCACAACTCCATCGCGCCCGCGATCGAGCCGCACGTCACTGCGCCCGTCTTCCGCGCGATCGACCTCTCCGCGGAGAAGATCCTGTCGAGTGGCACCGCTCCGCTGATCGTTTTCGCGTCGGCGCTCGTCATCTGGGATCTGACCATCGGCGTCGTCGGCGTGATGAATGCCTTGAACCGCGTGCACGACATCGAGGAGCGGCGATCCGCCCTCCGACGCGCGGTCACGGCGGTGCTACTGGCGATCTGCGTCGCGGTGTGCCTCGTCGGCGCCGTTCTCGTGCTGATCGTTGCGCCGCGCGCCGGAGGCTCGCTCCATCTCCTGCTCGGGATCGGCCGCTGGCTCGTCGCGCTTGTGCTCCTCGGCGTCGCGGTCGGCGTGCTTGTTCGGGTCGCTCCGGCCGAGCGTGTCGAGGCGCGGTGGGCAAGTGCCGGCTCTCTTCTCGTGATCGCCGTCTGGCTCGTCGCGTCGTTCCTCTTCAGGCTCTGGATCACGAGCGTTGCGAATTTCAAGAGTGCGACGGGCGCTTTGACAGGTCTCCTGTTGCTCACGACGTATGTGTTCGTGTCGTCCGCGATCTTCCTCGTCGGGGCGGAGCTGGACGAGCTGCTCCGCAAGGAGACCGACGGCCGCGGCGTCGCGCTCGCCGACGTGGTCGGTGCCGTCTTCAGACGCTGAGACGAACGTCAATGCGTCGAAACCGGAACGGTTCTGCAACAAAACGGCGCCGCCGCCTCGGGATCAGGCGCGGATCTTGGCGGGCGCGCCGTACTGCTGGAGCACGTCGGGCACGTCGCCTTGGAAGTTCTCCAGCAGCGACAGCACCCACCGGTCGGTCGCGGCGGTGCCGTTCAGCGTGTGCGGTGTCTCGAGGCGACCCTCGTCCGTCCGGAAACGGATGCCGCTGCGACGTGCCTGGAAGTCCGTCGTGTTGGAGCACGACGTGATCTCGCGGTAGCGCTCCTGCGAGGGAAACCACGCCTCGATGTCGTACCGCTTCGCGGCGGCCGCCGAAAGATCACCCGCGGCTGTGTTGACGACCCGGTAGGGGAGCTCGACGGCCTGTACCAGCGCCTCCTCGATTGCGAGCATCCGCTCGTGCATGTCCCATGAGTCCTCGGGCCGCGTGTAGGCGACCATCTCGACCTTCTGGAACTGGTGGACGCGGAACATCCCGCGGGTGTCCCGTCCCGCCGCTCCCGCCTCGCGGCGAAAGCACGACGAGAACGCGCAGTAGTACAACGGCAGCTCGTCGAGGATCTCGCCCAGATGCATCCCGATCAACGGCACCTCGGAGGTGCCGACGAGATAGAGGCCGTCCTCGGGGACGGCGTAGTAGTCACTCTTGTCCGACGGAAAGAAGCCGGTGCCGTACATCGCCTCTTCTCGGACGAGCACCGGAGGGATCATCGGAGTGAAGCCCTCCGCCACGAGACGGTCGAGCGCGAGTCGGTAGAGCGCAAAGGCGAGCAGCGCCGTGTCTCCTGCGAGGAAGCCGAAACGTGCGCCGGAGATCTTGGCGGCCCGCTCGAGCTCGAAGCGGCCGATCTCTGTGTGCTCCCGCGGATGCTCGAGCCGAGGCGGCTCGCCCCAGCGTTTGATCTCGACGGCGTCGTCCTCCGTCAGCCCGTCCGCAGCCGATTCGTGCGGCGGGTTCGGCACCTTGGCGAGTGCTGCGTCGCGTTCGTCTTCGGCCGCGGCAAGGTCTTCTTCGAGGCTCCGGAGCTGCTCCTTGACCAGCCTCAGTCCCTCCAGCTGCTCAGGCGTCGGCCTCCCGTCGATCTTCTGACGTGCGCGCAGCTCGTCGACCTGCGGCACGAGCGTGCGCCAGCGCTCGTCGGCCGCGAGCAGCTCGTCGAATGCGGCGTCCGCTCCGCGCCGCGCTAGTGCAGCGCGATAGGAGTCCGGATCGTTCCGCGCGGCCCGCAGGTCGATCATGCGCGGGAGTGTAGGTACGCCTCCAGAACCTGCGAGACGCCCTCGTCGTCGACGGAGGGGCAGACGAGATCTGCGACCTCCTTCACGCGTTCGTGCGCGTTCGCGACTGCGACGCCGTAGCCGGCCCAGTCGACGAGCTCGATGTCGTTCTCGCCGTCACCGATCGCGACGGTTTGCTCACGCGTGAACCCGAGATGCTCCGAGAGGAAGTCGAGGCCCGCTGCTTTCGTCACGTCCGGCGAGGCGAGCTCGAGAAAGTAGGGAAGGGACTTGGAGATGTACAGACGGCCGTCGAAGCGCGCGAGCAGCCGCTGCTTCAGCCGGTCGAGAACCTCGGGATCGTCGATGACCACGAGCTTCGTCGGCGGCTCGTGCAGCCAGCGCAGCAGGTCACCGACGGGATGCAGCTCGAGATGCTGGAAATCGGCGTAGCGGCGCGCTTCCGCGGTGATCTTGGCGACATACAGCTCGTCGCCCACGTAGCAGTTCATCCCGAAGCCCTCGTCCGAGAGCGCTGCGATCGCCTCACGCGCGAGCTCGAGCGAGATCGGCTCGTGCCGGAGCCACCGGCCGCTCACCGGCTCGGCGACGACCGCGCCCTGATAGCAGACGACGGGATCGTCGATACCCGCCTCGAGCGCGTACGGCCGGATCGACCGGAACATCCGACCGGTGACGAGGACGACGTGAATCCCGGCCGCACGCGTCGCTGCGATCGCCGCCTTGGTCCGGGGACGCAGGACGCCGTCCTCGCCGATCAGCGTGCGGTCGAGGTCGCAGGCCACCGCTGCGACGTCGCGGGGGAAGTCGTGCGGGAGGTTCAGCCCTGCGGCTTCGTCAGGAAGTCGACCAGTGCGTTGAGATCGCTCGCGGGCATGGATGCGTACGACTTCGGCATGACGCCCTTCGGGTACCCCGGCTGGACGTACTTGTCCGGGTCGACGATCGACTCGTGTATGAACCGGACGAGCGGCTGTTTCGCCTGCTTCGCGTAGGCCGGGAGCTTGTCGAGATCCGGGCCGATCTGACCGTTCGCCTCGGGACCTGCAGGTTGGAACGTATGGCAAGCGCCGCAGCCCTGATTGATGAAGATCGCCTTGCCCGGCGCCTCCTGCCGGACCGTGCCGACGACCGTTTGCGGAGTGGGGGTGACAACGCCCTCACTGCCGCAGCCCGCGAGCGCGAGGAGCGCGAGCGCGCAGCCGGCGATCAGGGCTCCTCGACGCATGCGGGCGCGAGTCTACTGACTCCCAACGGAACAAAGCCACGCAGCCGAGCGCGCCGAGCACGATGACGTCCACCGGCGTGTCGTTGACCAGCAGCGAGACGGCGAGCGCGGCGAGCATGGCGTCCACCGACGCTCGGCGCGGCCGTCGCGTCGCGATCCAGACGACGCCGGCCAGGCAACCGAGGAACAGCAGGACCGGCCCTGTCGCCCGCGTTGCGGAGGCCCACGACAGATGTAGGCGGTGGCCGAGGTCGCCGAATAGGGAGCCCGGCCCGTCGCCGGCAGCATTCGTGACGTGACTCGAGCCGCCGAGCGCTGCGTCGAGCCCGACGAACGCGCCCGCAACCGCGACGACGGCGGCTGCGGCGACGGCAACGCGGCGCCAGGTGAGTGCCTCGGGTCGCAGCCGCAGCGCGAGCACGGCCAGCGCCACCGCGAAGACGACGAGCCCGCCGCCGTCGGCACCTGCCTCGCTCCAGCCGACGGTGATCAATGCGAGTGCGCCGATCGGCACGAGCCACGTCAACCCCGCGACGGTGACGGCTGCTATCACCGGCGGGAGCATCAGCGTCTCCAGCTGGTTGCCGATCCCGTAGAAGCGACCGCCGCCGTCGGGGTGCGCTCCGGGAATGGCGAGCGCGTTCGTCTCCGAGGACAGAGTCAACACGATGAGATACGCGCAGAGGAAGAGCACGACCGTGACCGGAATCAGCCGGCGGCGGGCGGAGCCGATCAGGGAGAAGGCGACCGTGAGGCCGAGCAGCGCGACGAGCACGACCCACATGCGCGTCGCGCCGAGACAGGAGAGAAGGAGCGACGCGCCGATCGCGGCGGCGCCGGCCACCACCGCGGCCGCCGGCGCCACGCCCACGAGGCCGAGGATCGTCAGGACGACCGCGATTTGCACCCAGCCGCGGTCGTCGTGAATCGCCCGCAGCCGCTCGTCGAGTGTCCGAAGGTCCGAGATCGCCTCGGTGTCGGGCTCGGAGCGAATTGCGGGTGAGCGTCCTCCGCGAAGCGCGACGACGGTCGGGGCGATGTCCGCGATCGGGACGAGGCCGCGAATGCGCGTCGCGTGCGAGGTGAGGATCCCGCGGTAGCCGCCGCCGCGGAAGGCGATCCAGTAGCGCTTCGTGTTCGAGTGGCGGCCCGGCGGTGGGAGCTCGACGTAGACGACCGGTTGGCGTGGGCGGGTGGCCGGCGGAGGACGCGACGACACGTCGACGAGGGGCTCACCGGACGGCGTCCCGCCGAGGAGCGCGTTCTCGACCTTGCCACGCCGGAGCGAAGCGATCGCCGACCGGCGGCTGATCGTCCCGCCGGCGCCTGCGACGTAGAGCCCGACGGCGGTGCTCTCCGCCGGCAACCGAGAGATCGTGCCGGGCCTCACGATGTAGACCACCGGCCGCGCGGCGTCTGCCGGAGAGGCCTGAAGACACCCCCCAACGACGATCGCCGTGGCTACGATTCCTTTCGTACACCACGCCTTCAAGGAGCGGCATTCTCGATGAAACGTAGGTCTTACGGGCGCGACGCTGGTTTGTCGCTGCGGATGATTCTCACCGGCTCGCTGCTGGGTTTGCTGTACGTCGTCTTCGCCGTCGTCCTGTTCGAGGTCCTCAGCGTCGGCCTCGTTCCGATGCTCGTCATCGTGATCGGACTTGCGGTCTTCCAGTACTACACGTCCGACAAGCTCGCGTTGGCGGCGTCCGGCGCGAAGGTCGTCGAGCGAGACCAGGCGCCGGAGCTGCACGCGATGATCGAGCGGCTGTGCGCGATGGCGGACCTGCCGAAGCCTCGGGTCGCGGTCATCGACACCGACGTGCCGAACGCCTTCGCCACGGGCCGGAGCCCGAAGCACGCTGCCGTCGCCGTCACGCGGGGGCTGTGGCAGCGGCTCGAGCCGCAGGAGATCGAGGGTGTGCTCGCGCACGAGCTTTCGCACGTCGCCAATCGCGACGTCCTGATCATGACCGTGGCCAGCTTCTTCGCGATGCTCGCCGGTCTGCTGACGCGATTCGGGATCTACGGCGGGATGTTCGGCGGCGGCCGCGGCCGCGACAACAACTCCGTGCCCGTGTGGCTGATCGTCCTGCTGGTCTCGGTCGTGACGTACTTCCTCAGCCAGCTCCTGATCCTCGCGATCTCGCGCTACCGCGAGTACGCCGCCGACCGCGGGTCGGCCCTGATCACGGGAGCGCCGGAGCACCTGATGAGCGCGCTGCAGAAGATCGCGAGCGACATGTTCCGGATTCCGCAGCGCGACTTGCGGGAAGTGGAAGGCATGAACGC
Organism: Actinomycetota bacterium; assembly: GCA_046727655.1. GTDB lineage: Bacteria > Actinomycetota > Thermoleophilia > Gaiellales > Gaiellaceae > 3-1-20CM-4-69-9. The sequence goes on along the minus strand of JBKPDB010000156.1, from coordinate 14,747 downwards.
GTTCTTCATCATCCCCGCGAACGTCAAGGGCTCGATGAGCCAGCTGTTCATGACGCACCCGCCCCTCGAGAAGCGCCTCGCGGCGCTGTCCGAGATCGCCCGGGAGATGGGCCGGCCGGTCGCGTAGCCCGTGGGGCTGCGGGATGTCCTGCTGGGGAAGAAGAAGCTCTCCGCGCCGTCGCGGGAGCGTCTCTTTGCGCTGACCACGGCCGCGGTGACGCTCGACACGGAGCTCGGTCTCCGCACGGCCGGCGCGGGCGCCGTCGTGTTCAAGCCGCTCTCGGCCGGCGAGTTCGTCCGCGCGGAGAACGAGCTGCAGCAGGTCCTCGACGCGGTGGCCTCCGAATCAGGGGCGAAGCTGGAGCGGCGAGAGGACTCTTTCGGCTACACCTGGATCATCGTCCGTGACCCCGACCTCGAGGACCAGGTCGCGGCGATCCACGCTCTCGCGCAAGGCTTCGAGGAGCAGGGGTTCGGCGGCCAGCTGCTCGCCGCCGTCTTCAAGTTCCAAGGCGGCAAAGCCCCCGTGTATTGGGTCTACGGGTACAAGCGCGGCGCGTTCTGGCCGTTCGTGCCGAAAGGGCAGGGGCAGGAGCGAGACAACGCCGAGGAGCTCGAGCTGAAGGCCAAGCTCGAGCCCGAGCTGCCGGTCGAGCAAGACCTGACCCGGTGGTTCGGCCTCTTCGACGCGCCGCTCTAGCTCGCGGCCCGTCCCCTCAAAGCCTCGAAAAGCCGCAAATTGCGGGCTTTGCGTCACCGTGACCACCGTGTGACACCACCTGTGACTTGACGTGACATCATTGTGATGTCATAGTGCTGCGCATGAACGTGGCGGCCTACGTCGAAGCGCTCCAGCAGGATCTGGCCAACGTCGCCGGCATCGGCGACGAGGCGATCTCCGAAGCCGCACGCCGGATCAGCGCAGCCCTCGAGTCATCCCTCCGACTCCGGCTGATGGACGCTCTCGGCGAGGCCGCCGCGGAGCTCGCGAACCAGCTTCCCGACGGTCACGTGGAGGTGCGCGTGAGCGGGGGCGAGCCGGAGCTGGTGTACGTCCCGGAACCCGGAGCTCCTCCTCCCACCGGGCTCGAAGACCTCAGCGCGCGCATCACGCTGCGCCTGCCGGAGACGCTCAAGGCGATCGTCGAGACCGCCGCCCAGGAGGCGGGCGTGTCGGCGAACACCTGGCTGCTCCAGCAGATCACCCGCAGCGCCGACCCCAGCAAGCGGCGCCACCACGGTGGCCGCCGCATGACCGGCTACGGCCGCAGCTGAAAGGAGCCACCATGCACGTCCTCCCACTTCCGTTCGGACTTGCACTCGCACTGATCCCTCGCCGCGAGGCTGACAAGATCCGCGCCCGCGAGGAGATCCGGCCGATTCTCCGCAAGGCGATCAGGCCTCGCGACCAGTTCCTCGGCGACGTCCGCTCGCTCTACCTCCGCGATCACGTCTAGCGATGCGCAGCGAGACGTTCCACACACCCGGCGACCTTCGGCTCAACCTCGAGCTCCCCGCCGGGAAGATCGAGATCGAGAGCGCGGACACCGAGGACACGCACGTCGAGCTCGAAGCGGTCTCGAGCAACGAGCAGGTGCGCGAGATGGTCGAGAACGCACGCATCGAAGAGGTCCGCCGCGGCGACGGGCACGAGGTGACCGTCGAGGTGCGCACGCGTCACGGCGTCTGGATCTCGTTCAGTCGCGGGCCCGACCTGCGGATCGGCACTCCCGAGATGCTCCTCCGCGTGCGCTGCCCCAAGGGCGCCGAGCTCGACGTTCGCACGAAGTCCGCCGACCTCGAGGCCCGGGGCGACTACGACCGCGCCGACGTGAAGACCGCATCCGGTGACGTCAGCGTCGAGCATTCCGCAGGCGCCGATGTCAAGACCGCGAGCGGCGACGTGCACGTCGAGCGCGTCGACGGGACCCTCGACGTGAAGTCGGCGTCCGGCGACGTCGCCGTCGGGACGGTTGAGGGTCCCGCAACGATCCAGCTCGTTTCGGGCGACCTCTGGGTTCGCGAGGCGAACGAGTCGTTGAGCGCGAACACGGTCTCGGGCGATCAGCGCATCGAGGCCGTGGGTCAGGGCCGCGTCGAGCTGAAGGCGATCTCCGGGGACATCAACGTCGGGGTTCGCCGCGGCACGCGGCTCTTCGTCGATGCGAACACCGTCAGCGGTTCGACGAGCTCCGAGGTCGAGCTCGGCGACTCCCCCGCCGACGAGGGCCCGTCCGACGGCCCGCTCGTCGAAGTGTTCGCCAAGACCGTTTCCGGCGACGTGCGCATCGAGCGCGCTCCTGCCGCACGCGAGCAGACGGGGCTCAGCGAGCAGGCATGAAGCTCTGGCCGTCAGGCGGCCTCTGGCGGCACCCGGACTTCCTCAAGCTCTGGTCGGCCGAGACCGTCAGTCAGTTCGGGACGCAGATCAGCCAGCTCGCGTTGCCGCTCGCGGCCATCGATGTCGTCCATGCGAGCGCGTTCGAAGTCGCCGCGCTGACGACGGCCGAGTTTCTCCCGTTTCTCCTCGTCAGCCTGCCGGCCGGTGTTTGGATCGACCGCCTGCCGCGCCGGCCGATTCTCGTCGCAGGTGACGCCGTGCGGGCACTGCTGCTCGCGTCGATTCCGATTGCCTACTTCGTCGATGCGCTGACGATCTGGCAGATGTACGGGGTCGGCTTCGGCGTCGGCATCGCCACGGTCTTCTTCGACGTCGCGTACCAGTCGTATCTGCCGGCGTTGGTCGAGCGAGACCAGATCATCGACGGCAACGCGAAGCTCGAGATCAGCCGTTCGGGAGCCCAGCTCGGAGGGCCGGGTCTCGCCGGCCTCCTCGTCGGCTGGTTGAAGGCGCCGGCCGCGATCCTCATCGACGCGATCAGCTTCGTCGCCTCGGCCCTCTTCATCTTCGCGATCCATAAGCCCGAGGCATCGGTTCAGGAGCGCGAACCGCGTCGGAAGATGCGAGTGGAGCTACGGGAAGGCCTGAGCTACGTGCTGCGGCACCCGTTCCTGAAGAACATCGCGGCGTGCACGGCGCTCTTCAACTTCTTCGGCAGCATGGGCTTCGCGATCGTCCTCGTGTTCGCGCGTCGCGAACTCGACCTGAGCCCTCAGGTGATCGGGCTTGCCTTCATGATCGGCAACCTCGGCCCTCTCGCCGCCGCCTTCACGGCGAATCGGATTTCCGAGCGAGTGGGCGTCGGCCGCACGATCATCGCGGCCTCCGTCATCCTCGGCCCGACGGTCCTCCTCATCCCGTTCGCTCCGCACGGGAACGGGGCCGTTCCGGTCCTCATCGCGTCGTTTCTCGTCGGAGGATTCGCGAACGTCATCTACAACGTCGCGCAGGTCAGCCTGCGGCAGGCGATCACACCCGAGCGCATCCAGGGCCGGATGAACTCGGTCATGCGCTTCATCGTCTGGGGAACGATCCCGCTCGGCTCGCTGGTCGGCGGCGCGCTTGCCTCGCAGATCGGCCTCAGGGAGACGCTCATCGTCAGCGGCATCGGTTCCTGCCTGCCGTTCCTGCCTGTTCTGTTCTCGCCGGTTCGATCGATCCGGGAGATGCCGGAGCCGATCACCGAACCACCGCTCCTCGATCCCCTCCTGGCCGACGCCGAGGGAGCGGCTGTCCCGGCTGCACACATCTGATGCGCCAGATGCTTCGCATCCGGGACGTACGCATCTTCCTCGCCGGCTGGACGATCTCGCAGTTCGGCGACTGGGCGATGATCATCGTGCTGGCGGTGTGGGCGAAAGCGCTCACCGACAGCAATGCCGCCGCCGGCCTCGTCTTCTTCGCCTTTGCGGCGCCGTCGCTCTTCTCGCCGCTGGCGGGAGTCGTCGTCGACCGCGTGCGGCGTCGTCCGCTCTTGATCGTGGTGTTCTCGGCGGAAGCGGTCGTGATGCTGAGCTTGCTCTTCGTTCACGACCGCGGCGACATCTGGCTGATCTATGCCGTCACGGTCTTCTACGGCGCCGCCGGGACCCTCGCCGCCTCGGCGCGCTCCGCGCTGATGACGGTAACGATCCCGCGCGAGCTCCTCGGCGAAGCGAACGCCATCTTTCAGTCGGTCCGCGAAGGCCTGCGCTTGATCGCTCCGCTCGCGGGCGCGGGAATCTACGCGGCGGCGGGCGGCGGTTTCGTCGCCGTGCTCGACTCGGCGAGCTTCGTCGCGGTCGTCGTCGCGCTTCTGCTGATGCGGACGCCCGAGCCGCGCTTCGAGCGCGTCGAGCACAACTTCTTGAGCGAAGCGCTGGCCGGCGCAAAGCACATCGTCACGACGATCCAGCTCCGTCAGATCGTGCTCTCGACGGGAGCTGCCCTGCTCGTCGTCGGGTTCTCCGAGACGGTCATCTTCGCGGTCATCGACCAGGGACTGCACCGGCCGCCGTCGTTTCTCGGCGTGCTCAGCACGTTGCAAGGCGTGGGCGCGATCGCCGGCGGCGTCACTGCGGCGCGGGCGCTGCGACGGTTCGGCGACGTGCGCATCGCGGGCATCGGCATGGCGGCCTTCACACTCGGCGAGTCCAGCTTCGTCACGTCCAGCCTGCCGCTGATCGCAGTCTGCATCGCGATCGCAGGCTTCGGCATTTCGTGGCTGATCGTCGGCTTGATGACGGCGATACAGGTCAGAACGCCGCTTCGCCTGCAGGGCCGCGTCGCCTCGGCGGCAGACGTTCTCATCAGCACGCCCCAGACGATCTCGATCGCGCTCGGCGCGGCCCTCGTTGCAATCGTCGACTACCGGCTGCTGGTCGTCGTCGAGGCGCTGGCGGTGGCGCTCTGCGCCGGCTACCTGCTCACACGCCCCCGGCTCACCGAGGAAGTGGTTGAAGAGGAGCCCTTAGCGGCCTAGGTCTCCAGCTCCTTCTTCGCCGTCCCCGCACCGACCTCGGCCTTCAGCTGCTCGAGCTCACGATCGACCTGTGCCTGTGAGGCGACCTGCGCGAGCTCACGGTCGAGCTGCGTCTTGTCCGAGCCGAGCTCCTGGAGGTCGCCCGAGCTCACGAGCTCGTCGATCGCGGATGCCCGCGCCTGCATCTGCTCTGTCTTGTCCTTGGCGCGCTGAATCGCGAGGCCCGTGTTGTCCATCTCGCGGCCGATTCCGGTCGCGGCCTCGCCGATCCGCACCTGCGCCTCGGCGGCGGAGTACTGCGCCTTGATCACTTCCTTCTGCGAGCGGAACTGCTCGATGCGCGCCTCGAGCTGCTTCTGGCTCGCGACGAGCTTCTCCTGCTGGTCGCCGAGCTGCGTCACCTGCATGTCGAGATCCTGAAGCTGCTGCTGCGCCCCGGACTTCCGCTCGAGCGCCTGTCGGGCGAGGTCCTCGCGGCCGGCTGCGACGGCCTGCCGTGCTTGGCCATCGAGCTTGACGACGTTCTGCTCGAGCTGCTGCGTCTGAATCTCGAGCCGCTTCTTCGCCGTCACGACGTCTGCGATGCCGCGCTTGACGTTCTGCAGGGACTCGAGCTGGCGCTCGTACGAGTAGTCGAGCGTCTCGCTCGGGTTCTCCGCTCGATTCAGCAGGGCGTTCCATTTCGCCTTGATGATGTCGCCGGTTCGTTGCAGCAGGCCCATCTCAGTTCCTCCTCATCGCAGTTGTCTCGGTAGCGTACCCGGGTGCTCATCGAACGGAGCATGCATCCCGGGTACCTCTCGAACGCCTATCTCGTCGCCGACGAGGAGGGCGGGAAGGCGTTGTACGTCGACTCGGGTGCGCCGCTCGAGCCGCTGCGAGAGGCTGCCGCCCGCTGGCGCGTCGAGCCGGAGGTCGTGCTGCGGACACACTCCCACGCCGATCACGTCGAGCACGAGGCGGAGCTCCGACTACCGGTCCGGACCGAGGCGTCCGAGGCGGGCGGCCTCAGCGTCGAGGCGCTGGCGACGCCGGGACACTCGGACGACATGGTCGCGTTCGTCGTGAACGGCGAGGCCGTCTTTACCGGCGACACGCTGTTCAAGGGCTCGGTGGGCGGCGGCAACTTCGAGCAGATCCGCAGCTCGGTCATGGAGGTCCTGATGAAGCTTCCGCCGGAGACGCGGGTTCTGCCGGGCCACACGGACGAGACGACGATCGGCCGCGAATGGGAGGAGAACCCGTTCATCCGGGTCTGGCGCGGGGTGGAGACCGAGAGGGACGAGCCGGTCCGCGTCGGCGGCGAGGAGGCGACGCTGATCGTCTGGTCGCCGGACTACGACGGCGGCGGCAAGGCGTGGGTGCGCTTCACCGACGGCCGCGACGCAATCGTCGGCGGGTCTCGCGTCGAACGCGGCTACTCCGCGTAGAACTCCCGAAGCCGTTCTCCCTCCTCGTCGACTTCCGACCGCTCGTTCTTCGTGAGTCGCCGAAGCGGCGCGACGTTCAGCCGTCCCTTTCGGTCGATCTCCCACGTCGCAGCGACGAAACCGTCGACGAGCACCGTCGGCGCCACGTCTCCGTTCTGCTTGATCACCTTCGTGCGGAACGGCTCCGGCAGGATCCGCGTGCGCTCCGGCGGCGCGTAGGCGAGGAGCGCCGAGTCCCACTTGAGCAGGAACCGGACAGGGGCGCGGGTGTCGCCGTCGGGAAGCGGCGCGCGCGGTAGGTCGAGCAGAATGCGGCCGCGTTCATCGCGAAAGCGACGGAGGTCGACCCGGTCGAGGCCGGGCCGGACGTCGCCGACTCGGACACCGGCGAACCGGACGAGATCGTCTTGTGTCGCGGGGCCGAACGCCGCGAGGTACCTGCGAACGAGACGCTCGGCACCCTCTTCGCGGGAGGGCAGATCGACGCCGAGCCAGGTTTGCATTGCGAGCAACTGCGGCCGGCCGTGAAAGCGCCACGTCCCCGCCGGTGGAAGGTGCACGAGCGGCGCGAGCGTTCTCGTTCGCCACCGGAACCCGCTCATTCCTTCGGCGGCGATCGCTTCAAGCTGCTCGTGTGTGATCGGCGTCGTCATTGCGGCAGCCTTCACCTCGCGCGCCAGCTGCTCGATCGTCTGCGGCGTGACGCGCGGCGTCGCCTCGGCCGCAGCGCGAAGCCACGCGGCGGCGAAGTACGGGTAGTCGCGCGCGCTCGTGATGTGGAGCGTGATCCGGAAGAGGGACGACTTGACGACGCGCCGCTGCTCGAGCGCCCGCGTCAGCTGTTCCTTCCGGAAGCCCGCGATGCGCGACCAGAGCGCGATGTACGGCGAGGGCGAGTACTGCGCCTGCAGAGCGCAGAGCCGCTCGACGGCACGCGGAACCGACAGCCTGCCGCGCGCGAGCAACAGCTGCCGTTCGAGCAGTGCCCGATTCAGCTCGCGAAGCGAGAGGACGCGTTCTTCGGCCAGGCGCGCGACCCTACCTTCAGTTGTCGACTACCGTCCGTCCGTGGTCACGCTCCGGCCGATCGACGATTCGAACCGCCAGGCCGTCGAGGCGCTCGATGTCTCGCCGCTGCAACAGCAGTTCGTCAGCAACGCTGCCGATTCGATCCGCGAGGCGGCAAGGGAGCCGGACGGCCGTGCGCTCTACTGGGCCGTCTACGCGGACGAGACTCCGGTCGGGTTCGTCATGATCAGCGACGACGTCGGCGGTCCCGGCTACTTTCCGCAGTACCTCTGGAAGCTCTTCATCGACGAGCGTTACCAGGGCCGCGGCTACGGGAAGGCGACGCTCGACCTGATCGCAGACTACTTTCGGCGGCGACCCGAGGTCACGATCATGCGGACGAGCTGCGGACAGGGCGAAGGCAGCCCACTCGGGTTCTACGAGCGGTACGGCTTCGAGCAGACCGGAGACATCGTGTTCGAAGACGAGATCCTGCTCCAGTACAAGCTGCGCTAGCGCGCCGAAGGGACCTGTCCGAAAGGAACAGTACGGTCCGCGCGATGCGCGAGCTGACGGACAAGCTTCGATCCTTCCTCGGTGAGCGGCGTTACGCAGTGCTCGCGACCCACGATCCGGACGGCGGGATCCACCTTACGCCGATCTGGTTCCTGTTCGACGACGACCGCTTCTACTTCGCGTCGTCGTCCAGAAGCCGGAAGGTGAAGAACGTCGAGCGGAGCTTCTCGGCCTCGGTCGTGGTCGACGCACGCGAGCCGGGGCGGGAGCGATGGGTCTCGGCGTCGGGCCCGGTTGCGATCCTGCGCGACGGCGAGGCGCAGTCGATCAACGCCCGCATTAGGCGCCGGTACCTCGCGCCGAAAGCGCTCGACGGCCCGATCGAGGCCGCGCTCGCCGCGTCGGACGACGTCACGCTCAGGCTCGCGCCGGCAGCGTGGCGGTCGTGGACCGCGGAGATCGAGGAGTCGCCGGAGCGGTCGTTCCTACCGGTCAAGGCCTAGGTCTAGGCGTCTCGTCGTCGCCCGCTGCGAAGTTCGAGAACAAACCCCGCCCGCCGCTCCCAACGGCTATGTCCTTGAGTCGAGATGTTCCCAGAGTTCGATCCGATGACCTTCGGGGTCGCGCAGGCGCGCGAACTTCCCTCGGCCTTCAGCGTCAGCTCCAACAGTCACGGGCGTCGTCTCGATTCCGGCCTGATGCAGGGACGCGACGACCGCGTCGATGTCATCGACTCGGTAGTTGATGATGTGTCCCTCGCCGGCACCCGGGTCTCCTCGCATGATCGCGAACACGAGATGCTGTGACTGCTCGGAGTGATCGTGCTCGCGGAAGTACAGCTCGATGTAGTAACCCTCGCCCGGAAGTAATGCGAGTTCCCAGCCCAGATGGCGGTGATACCACTCGGCGAGCGCGGCTGGATCGCGAGAGAGCAGGAAGACACCGCCGATCATGAGGGCTCGTCCCATTCGCCCTCGATTTCGCCGTTCGCGTCCTGTCCGAAACGGACAGTACGTTTCGCCCATGCGTCTCCTCGTCGCCCGCTGCGAGGTTCTCTACACGGGCCGGCTCACTGCCCGACTGCCGGAGGCCGTTCGGCTCCTCATGTTCAAGGCCGATGGCTCGTTTCTCGTGCACGACGACGCGGGCGGATTTCGCCCCTTGAATTGGATGACGCCGCCGAGCGTGGTGGAGGAATCCGACGGTTCGATCGTCGTCCGCAAGCATGCCGGTAAGTCGGAGGATCGGCTGGAGATTCGGCTGGCGGAGGTGCTGAGCGACGTCTCGCACGACATGGGCGAGTCCGCTGCGCTGCAGAAGGACGGAGTCGAGCGCCATCTTCAGGAAGAGCTCGCCGCGAATCCGCAAGCACTCGGGCGCGAGCTGCGGCTCGTCCGGCGCGAGTGGCCGACGGACATAGGCCCTATTGATCTGATGTGCCGGGACGAGAAGGGCGGCTGGGTCGCGGTCGAGATCAAGCGCGTGGCGACGATCGAGAGCGTCGACCAGTTGACGCGTTATCTTGAGCGGATCGGCGTCCCCGAGTGCCAGGGCTTGCTCGCTGCGCAGACGATCAAGCCGCAGGCGCGGACGCTGGCCGAGTCGCGCGGCATCGACTGCGTCGAGGTCGACCTGGCCGTCTTGCGCGGCGAGCGCGAGCCGGACCTGACGCTCTTCGCGTCCTGATTTCGCTTCGTGATTCGCGCCGTCTACGAGCTCCATCCGCTTGAAGCAGCCGAGACGCTGGCTCTGATCGAGTCGGTCGGTCGTGCCGACGGGCCGGAGGAGGTGCGCGGGCGCGTCGTCGCGTACGAAGAGGGCCGGGCCGTGCTGGAGTTCCCGGAGGCGAACTGGGGCACAGACGTCACGCTCCTCGTCTCCTCGTTGATCGCTGGTGAGTGGGCCGACAGCTCGGCATTCACGGGTTGTCGGCTGGTCGGGGTCGACTGGCCGGGGGGAATCTTTCCAGGGCCGGCACACGATCCACCCGACCGGGTGCTCGTCGGCGCGATCGTGAAGCCGTCGCTCGGGCTGAGCGCTCGCGAGGTGGCGGCGACCGCGTCCTCGCTCGCTGTGGGGGGAGCCGATCTGGTGAAGGACGACGAGCTGCTCGGCGATCCGGCCTGGTGTCCGCTCGAGGAACGCGTCCGTGCCGTCGCGGCCGCGATCCCGGAGGACGTGCGTTACGCGGCGAACGTCACTGGACCCGTCGACTCGCTCCTCCCGCGGGCCGAGCGAGCCGTCGAGGTCGGAGCGACGGCGCTGATGCTGAACGCCTTCGCCCAAGGGCTCGATTCGCTGCGTGCGCTACGCGCCCTGGAACTCGGGGTACCGATCTTTGCGCACCGGGTCGGCGCCGCACTCTGGGCTCGGGACCGCAGGATCGGCGTCGCGCCGGATGTGATCGCCGAGCTCACGCGCCTTTGCGGCGCGGACTACGTTCAGGTTGGGTCGTTCAGCGGCAGCGTCTACGACACGCCGGCCGAGGTTCGCGCGCAGATCGACGCCTGCCACCGTCCCGTTCACGGCAACCGAGCTGCCGTCGCCGTGATCGGCGGTGGTGTCGGTCCGCGAAATGCTCCGGCGCAGCTCGGATCAGCGGGACGCTCCGACGGCGTGATGCTTCTGCTCGGCTCTGGCGCCTACGAGCACGGGTCGCCGACGGATGCGGTGCGCGCCACCGTCGAGGCAGTCCGAGCTCACTCGTCTCGGCCGAAGAACGAGCTCGAGACGGCGTAGAAGAGGGCGATCGCGCCGAACATGATCAGGCTGGCGGTGGAGCTGACGAACGCGATCAGCGTGGCGGTCGCGTACGTCGGTGCGCCCGGCAGGTAGCTGCGGGTGATGCCGGTGACCTCGCGGCGATCGGCGTCGGGGCGAAGAAGTTTGCGCGATCCGTAGAACCACATAGAGAAGAAGAGGATCGCCGTGATCGTCATCGTAGTGCCGTAGAGCAGCGCCGCCGCCTGGCGGTCGTCGGCGGATTTCGCGTGTTCCGCCACGACGCGGGTGGGAAACGGAACGAACGCGATCACCATCAGCAGGAGGATGTTGAGGAGGAGCAAGGGCCGATCGACACGGGCGAACTGCCGAAAGACGGAGTGATGGTTTACCCACATGATCCCGATCGTCAGAAAGCTGACCGAGTAGGCGATGTAGGCCGGCCAGAGGTCCAGAAGCTGCTTGCCGAGACCGCCCTCGGCCAGGGCCTGTTCGATTCCAACGGCCAGGATCAGCAGCGTGATCGCGATGGCAAAGACACCGTCGCTGAATGCTTCGGCTCGGTTCGTCTCCATCGACGGAAGCTATACCGCGGCCGGTGTGCTCAACCGTGGAGCTCCGAGGCGAGGGCGACGGCCGCGACCGGCTCGAGTCGGTCTCGCACCTCCGGGCTGAGCTGATCCACGAGGAGCGAGAGGCCGAGATAACGGTCTCGAGCCCGCGCCAGTCCGGCGGCGCCGCGATCTCGACCTTCGGGTCGGGGTGGATCGACCCAGGCTTCCGGATCGCCACAAAGCCGGCGCCCAGCTCGAGGGCGACCGCCGAGGCGAGGACGAAGCCTCGCGCCTCGATGCCTGCGACCTTGTCGACGTGGACGTCGCGAAAAGGCGTGGCGACTCCAGCCGCCGCGCGCCTGAGGAAACCCACGTCCGCGAACAGACCGATCGTGTCGGAGTGACCGTCGAAGTATCGGAATCGCTCGACGAGCTCCTCGTGAATCCCTGAGCTCATGGAGGCGAAGCTACATCCATCCGCGTGCAGCGGAAGCGCCTACCCGACTTCCGCTGCACCCCGGATACGGGGGTTCAGGCGAGTGCGGAGCAGACGTTCGGGAAAGGCGACTCCGAGTGCTGCCCTGCAGCGAAGATGACTCCTTCCAGCGTTGTGATCGTGCGGCCGACATCGCTGTACACAGGACCCTCGCCGTGGGCGATGAAGCGGCCGTCGTTGCCGTTGATGACGATCGTGCCGTCCGGATAAAAGATCCCCGGCCCCGCAAGCGGCGAGCGTAGGACCTTCCCATTCTCGAGGTTTGTCCACTCCGTGAAGAAGTGCTGTTGCAGGACCCGCTTCACGGTGCCGTCCGCATAGACGAAGTCGTGGATGAGTCCCTCGCTGTGCACCTGGATGGGAAAAGCGCACGTGTCGGCGCTCGCAGCTATGACGCGGGTGCTATTCCACTCCGTGCGGATCTGCTGGGGCGCCTCTGCCCGCGCGACCGGCGCTAGGGCGAGCACGGCGACTGCGAAGACCATGACCTTCTTCATGGCGACCTCCCGCTCGAATGATCTGTCAGGATCTAAAACGATTTTGGTCCTTACTAGTTAGCATCATGGCGTGGTCACCTTCCAGTCAGCGGACGATCCGGTCGCCCTCGCCGTCGATCTCGCCAACACCTGGGACACGCTCGAGCCCGATCCGGAGCTCCTGCGCGAGGTCGCGAGCCTGAAGCGGTTCCTGACGCGGCGGGGCTACGGGGCGGCCAGAGTGACCACCAGCGACCTGGACCGGGTTCGAGAGGTGCGCGACTCGCTGCGTCGGGCGTTCTCGGCCGACAGCGAAGAGCGTGCCGTGCGGGAGCTGAACCGGGTCGTGAGCGAGAGCGGTGCGAAACCGCAGCTCGTGCGCGAGGGCGGCGGGTGGCGCGTGAAGTGGGTGGGCCCAGTTGTCGAATCGCTCGCTGCGACGGCCGCGATGTCGCTCCTCGAGGCGATCCGCGACGACGGCTGGGATCGCTTCGGCGTTTGCGCCGGCGCGCCCTGCTGCTGCGTCTTCGTCGACCGTTCGAAGAACCGGACGCGGCGCTTCTGCTCCAGCCTTTGCGCTGACCGGGTAGCTCAGTCGCTCTACCGGGCCCGGCGCCGCGAACGAACCACGTAACCGCGGCGGCTACACTGCACCGACCGCGGGGCTATAGCTCAGCTGGGAGAGCGCCTGGATCGCACCCAGGAGGTCGCCGGTTCGAGTCCGGCTAGCTCCACTCCGAAGTCCCTGCTAATCCCCTGTCTTTGTGACAGAGCGTGTCTGCGCGGCGGAGCGCGCCAGGCCCGTAGTCAAGTTAGTCAAGTTGCGCCGCCGCCGGGCAGGGCGACGAGCCGCGCCTCGTCCGAGGCCGAGCTGGCCGCAGCCAGAAGCCGCGCGAATGCGCTCTGGGCCATCTGGTTGCGGATCTCGTCGGCGTGGCGGGCCTCGTCGAAGAGGTGGGTGTAGACGTCGAGGGTGATCGTCACGCGCGCGTGGCCGAGGATGCGGCTGACCTGGGCTGGGTCGAGGCGGAGGTCGAGGACCAGGTGGCTGGCGAAGGTGTGGCGCAGGTCGTGGAAGCGAAGCGGTGGCCACCCGCCGCCGTCGAGCCCAGCGCGTTTCGCCGCGCGCTGAAGCGCGCGCCGCTCGACGTTGCGATGCCCGAGCGGGGTGCCGCGACCGGTCGCGAAGACCCAGTCGCTCCCCGCGGTGAAGGCGAAGGCAGAGCGGCGACGGTACTCGCGCAGCACCTCGGCGAGCTGGGCGACCAGCGGGACGTCCCGGACCGCCGCGGGGGTCTTGGGCGCCACCCGGCGCGCGGGCACACCGCGATGGGCGCGCGAGAGCTGGGCGCGCACGTGGATCACGCCGGCGGCGAGGTCGACGTCGTCCCAGACGAGCCCCAGCAGTTCCGAGATCCGCAGCCCCGAGTAGAGCGCGGTGGCGAGCAGGGGCCGGTAGCGCGGCAGGCAGGCGGCCAGCAGCCGGCCGATCTCGTCGCGGCCGAGCACCCGCTGACGCCGCCCGGTCGGGTGCGGACGCTCGTCGGCCTCGAGCTTGGCGACCGGGTTGCCGGCCAGCCAGCCGTTGCGGATCGCAAAGCGAGCGATGCTGTGGAGCGTGGCGAGCGCCTCGGCGGCGGTCTTCTCCGAACAGCCCGCGGTCCTCAAGCCGGTGAGCAGCGCGGCGACATCGTCGACGCCGATCGTGTGCATCAGCCGCGGGGCGAGCGTCGGCAGCAGGCGCTTCTTGACGTGGTAGCGGTACGCCTCGAGCGTGCGCTCGCGCCGCTGACCGGCGGCGACCTTCGCTTCGAAGCGCGTAAGCCAACGGTCGGCCACGGTCGCGAACCGCAGCCGCGGGGACACGGTCAGGGCACCGGCTTCGGCCGCCGCGACCAGAAGCTCGCGCTGGCGCCGGGCCGCGTCGAGGTCGCCGGCGACGGTACGGAATCGCGGCTTGCCCGCGAGCATGAAGCAGACGGCGTACTTGCCGTTGGGCTGCCGGTAGATGCCCCGCTCGACACGGCGCCGGTGCGCCGTCCCCTTCTTCGACTCCATCTTTGACCTCACTCTCGCTGCAGTGACAAACGAGTGAGGCTCGTACAGCGAATTCGCATCGTTTGGAGTTCGGAAGGGATGCCGGTCACTGCTCACGACAGGCGGCCGGCGAGAGTGCCGCTCCATGAGAAAAGCGGGCACGGGTTCGGGCGCCGAAGCAGACGACTGCATGTCGTCCCTGGCAGGCGTCTGGGCGCACCTATCGCGGACGCCTCTGTTCACGCGAACGCGAAAGCGGAGCGGGTCACGTGTGCCGACCGAGCGGGCCGAGCCGGTCCCTTGGAGCGCGTTGTCGACGTCTTAGCGGCGTCGCCGGGCCGTGATTAACCACGAATGCGAATCGAGGGCCACGCCGCGCTCGTCGCTGTGGTGCGCCGCCAGCGTCTCACGGAGGCGCTCGACGGTACGAGCCGCCTCGCCGTCGCTCAGGCTCGCGAGGGCCCCGCTCGTGTCCTGAAACCCCCGGACGAACGCGAGCGCGGCGTCGAGGTCGTGTCCGTAGAGGACCGGTTCGTGGACGTCCTCGAAGCGCATGCCGTCGAAGCCGGCGTCCTCGAGGATGGACGCGGTGGCTTCGGGATCGCCGAGCGAGAACGGGTCCGCCCCCGGCTGCGGTGGCTGCGCCG
>JBKPDB010000155.1:0-6527 GCA_046727655.1 Actinomycetota bacterium | reverse complement strand
AGCAGCGTCTCGTGCGGCGCGCCTTCGAGCTTGCCCTCGATCACGCGGCGCACCTTGGCGAGCTCCTGCATCAGGTTGGACTGCGTGTGCAGGCGTCCGGCCGTGTCGACGATGACGACATCGCGTCCGTCGCGCATCGCCGCTTCGATGGCGTCGTACGCGACGGAGGCGGGATCCGCGCCGCGCTCGCCGCCGACGAACTCGGCGCCCGCGCGCACAGCCCAGATCTCCAGCTGCTCCTCGGCGGCGGCGCGGAACGTGTCGGCCGCGCCGAGCACCACCGCGTGTCCGTGCTGGCGCAGGCGTTCGGCGAGCTTTCCGATCGTCGTCGTCTTGCCGGTGCCGTTGACGCCGACGACGAGGATCAGGCTTGGCGAAGCGTGGACGTCGATCTTTCCCGGGTCACCGAGCAGGGCGGCGATCTCCTCTGCAAGCGCGGCGTTGAGTTCGGTGAGATCCTGGCGCGCCTCGAGTCGCCGGATGAGCTCGGCGGTCGCCCGGACACCGACGTCGGCGCGGATCAGCGCCTCTTCGAGGCGCTCCCATGCCTCTTCGTCACCGGGATCGAACGCCGCGGACGCGATCTCCGCGGTAAGCGCCCGTCGACTCTTCGTCAGCGACTCGCGGAGGCGCGAGAAGAGGCCACTGCGCTCGGACTCCGGCTCCGGCCGTGCGTTCTCCTCGCCGAGCAGCTGTCCCCAGGATCGCGCCATCCGGCGAACCGTAGCGATCGGTAAGAGCGCGCTCGGCGCCGCTATGCGACGGCGGTGACTTCCACGCTCGGGAGACGGCGCGAGACGATCTGCGAGATGCCGTCGGCGCCCATCGTGACGCCGTAGAGGATGTCGGCGGCTTCCATCGTGCGCTTCTGGTGCGTGATGACGATGAACTGCGCGCGGTCGGAATAGCGTCGCAGCAGTGCCACGAAGCGGCCGATGTTCGTGTCGTCGAGGGCAGCCTCGACCTCGTCGAGCAGGTAGAAGGGACACGGTCGCGCCAGGAAGAGCGCGAACAGGAACGAGATCGCGCCGAGCGCCTTCTCGCCGCCCGACAGGAGCGAGAGCCGCGTCACCTTCTTGCCGGCAGGACGGAGCTCGACCTCGATGCCCGGCTGCGTCTCCTCCTCTTCGGGCTCTGTGAGGCGGAGGCGGCCCTCGCCGCCCGGGAAGAGCGTGGCCGCGACTTCCGTGAAGTTCGCCTCGACCGCCCCGAACGTCTCCGCGAAGCGTTCCTCGACGGTGCGGGCAAGGTCGTCGCGAAGCGTCTCGAGCTCCTGGAGGCTCTGCTCGAGGTCCGCGCGCTGCGTCGAGAGCTCGATCAGGCGTTCTTTCTCCTGTTCGTACTCCTGTTTCGCGAGTGGGTTCACCTGGCCCAGTGCCTCGCGGCGACGCTCTAGGCGCTCGATTCGTGCAGACAATTCGTCGCGGTCCTCGCCCTCGGCCGGTGGCGCCCCGGCCGCATCGAGCCTCCGCCGGGCTTCGTCGGCCTCCGCTTCGATCCGTGCGCGCTCGACGTCGACGCTGCTGAGCCGTTCACCCGCCTCCGCCGCAGCGCGGCGTGCGTCGACCTCCTCGGCGCCGAGGCGACGCAGCTCCTCGGCCAGCGCGCCGGTGCGAGTGGCGCCGGCGTCGGCGCGCGCACGGAGCGGCGCTTCGAAGCGGTCGCTCGGGACGGCCGCGAGCGCATCGACGAGGCGCGAGGTGAGGCGCTCGAGCTCGATGGTGACCGGGTCGCGCGCGTCCGAGTACGCGTCGTCGGGAATCGGCGCGGCAACGCGCCGCTCGAGGTCGTCGACCTCCGCCGCGAGCGTACGGCGTCGCGCCTCGAGCTCGAGCCACACCGCCTCGGCCGTCTCGCCCGCGAACCAGATCTCGCCGAGCTGCGGGTCGTAGCCGAACCCTTCGGGCGTCACGGCCCGCACGCGCGAATGCAGCAGGTCGTCCTTCGAGACGACGGGTAGGTCGCGCACGAGCTCGGCGGGATCGCGCGTCAGTACTACCACGCTGCCGAGGCCGGCAGCGCGGGCTCGCTCGGCCAGCGCGAGGGCCTCTCGCCCATCGTCTGCAAGGAGAGCGGCGGCTCGGTGTCCCAGAGCTGCGGCGACCGCGTGCTCGCGGCCCTCCTCCACGTCGAGCAGCGAGAGCGCCAGCCGTTCGCCTTGCTCGGCGAGCGAGCGGGCGGCCGGCGGCAATCCTTCCCGTTCGCCGAGCGCGCGTTCGAGCGTCTGCAAGCGCTCACGGCCGAGCCGTGCCTGCTCGCGCAGCGCTTCGCGCTCGCTGCGGATCCGCGAGTCGAGGACGCGACGTGGACGTGCCAGCTCGCCGCGCAGCCGTTCGCGAAACGTCTCCGCGCTCTCGCGCCGAAGCTCGAGGCGTTCGCGTGCGCTGCGCAGATGGTAGAGGGTCGCCGTCGCCTGCTCGCGGCGTCCGGCCGCGTCTGCGAGCTCTTCCTCTGCGCGGCGGCGCTCCTCGAGTAGCGACTCGAGCTGCTCGTCGGCGCGCCTACGCGCGAGCAACGCTGCGGTGCGACGGCCCTCGCCCGCTTCGAGCCGCTCCCTGAGCTCCGCGAGGTCGAGCTCGGCGACCCGCGCACGCAGCGAGGCGATCTCACCGCGGAGCCTCTCGGCCCGCTCGGCTGCGGTCGCCTGCAGGGCCAACGGCCGCAGGCGCTTCTTCACCTCGGCTTCGACATCTCGCGCGCGCTCGACCTGGACAGCGACGCGCGCGAGCTTGAGCTCGGCGCGGTGCTTCCGCCGCTTGAAGCGGCCGAGGCCGGCGGCCTCTTCGAGCAGCTCGCGCCGCTCTTCGGGCTTCGAGGCGAGGATCTCTTCCACCCGGCCCTGGCCGATGATCGAGTGCATCCCGCCGCCGAGACCGAGGTCGGCGAGGAGCTCGACGAGGTCGATCCGGCGAACCGGCGTCCTGTTCAGGAGGTACTGGCCTTCCCCGCCGCGGTGGAGCCTGCGCGCGACCGAAAGCTCCGTGTACGGCAACGGCCCGCCGCCGTCGGGGTTGTCGAGGAGGAGCTCCACCTCGCAGAACTCCTCAGGCGGACGACCGCCGCCTCCGGCGAAGAGCACGTCGTCCGGTTTCTCGGCGCGGAGCTCGGACGGCGCGAGCGATCCTGCTGCCCAGACGATTGCGTCCGCGACGTTGGACTTGCCGGATCCGTTCGGCCCGACGACGACGGCAACGCCTGGCTCGAGCCGCACCTCGACCGGATCGGGGAACGACTTGAAACCGCGCAGCTTGACAGCGCGTAGGTTCACGCGCCGAAAACCTAGCGGCGCGCGCGGATGACGCTCCCGCGGCACGGGCGCAGCCGTCGCCGCTACGCCGCCGAGACTTCCCCGCCGAGCTTGACGAGTGCCTCCTTCGCGGCCTCCTGCTCGGCCTCTTTCTTCGACTCGCCGGCCCCGATTCCGAGCTGCTCCCCGTCGATGACCGCGGCGCAGCTGAACCTGCGATCGTGGGGCGGGCCTTCGACCTCGAGCACGGCATAGCTGACGGACTGACCGCGGCGCGCAAGCGCTTCCTGGAGCTCCGTCTTGTAGTCGACGTGGCTCGTGAGCGCATACTCGATTCGCCCCGCGAACGCATTGACGATCGGCTGCTCGATCCGTTCGAACCCGTGCTCGAGGAAGAGCGCAGCGAGCGCGGCTTCGAGCAACGCGGCCAGCACGTTGCGGTTGCGCGAGAGCCGTTGCAGCTCCTCTTCCGGGATATCGGCGCCGCGTTCGGCGAGGCGATGTCCGAGGTCGAGCTGCCGGGCGACGACGGCGCAGCTCGCACGCGAGACGACGTGCGAGCGCACCTTCGCGAGCCTTCCCTCGGTGAAGTCGGGATAACGTTCGAACAACGCCCGCGCGATCGCGAGCTCGAGCACGCTGTCTCCCAGGAACTCGAGACGCTCGTACGAAGCCGCACGGTCCGTCGCCCACGACGCGTGGGTGTAGACCTGCTCGGACCGCCCGGCAGGCAGCTCGGCGATCAGGTCCCCGAGCTCGGGGACGTTCCCCTGCAGGGTCTTACTGGTGCGAGGCGACGTAGTCGACGGCCTGGCCGACGGTCTGGATCTTCTGTGCATCCTCGTCGGAGATCTTGATTCCGAACTGATCCTCGAGCTCCATGATCAACTCGACGAGGTCGAGCGAGTCTGCGTCGAGGTCATCCTGAAAGGACGAATCCTCAGTGATGTCGCCTTCGTCGACACCGAGCTGCTCCGTCAGGACTTCCTTGACTCGCTCGAAGACTTCTTCGCGCGACGCTGCCATGTCACCTCACGTTGGGGGTTGGGGTCGTAGAGGTCGCGGACTCTAACACGGTCTTCCCGACGCGCTCCGCGAGTCGGCCGACGACATCGCGTTCGACGCCGCGCGCCGCGAGGTTGATCGCGTTCGTGATCGCCTTCTGCGACGAGTTGCCGTGCGCGATGACCGCCAGGCCGCGAAGCCCGAGCAGGTACGCGCCGCCGTAGGTGTCCGGATCGAGGCGCTCGCGGAGCCGGCGCGCGGCCGGTCGAATCAGCAGGCCGCCGAGCTTCCCTCTCGTCGTCGTCGTGATCTCGGTGCGGATGCCCTCGAGAACCGTCCTGATCGTCCCCTCGATCAGCTTGAGGGCGACGTTCCCGGTAAACCCGTCGGTCACGACGACGTCGCCGCCGGTGAGGAGCAGATCGCGCCCCTCGGTGTTGCCGGCAAACGGGAGGTCGCTCGACGCGAGCAGCTCGTGTGCCTCGAGCGTCAGATGGTTGCCTTTCTCGGGCTCTTCACCGATCGACAGCAGGCGAACCTTCGGCTCGCGCACGCCGAGGATCTCCCGTGCGAAGACGACGCCCATGTGGGCGAATTGGACGAGGTCCTCCGGACGCGCGTCGGCATTCGCGCCCGAGTCGATGAGGACGGACGGGCCGTGCTGCGCGGGGATCGTGACTGCGATCCCAGGACGGCGCACACCCGGGAGGCGGCGCAGCTCCAGCAGGCAGGCGGCGAGCATCGCACCCGTGTTTCCGGCGGAGACGACAGAGTCGGCGTTTCCTTGGCCCACCGACCGGCATCCCACGACGAGTGAGCTCTGCGGCTTCGCGCGGACGGCGTCCGCAGGCTTCTCGTCCATCGCAATGGCGTCAGGCGCCTCGATTAGCTCGAGCCCGTGTGTGTCGAGCCCCTTCGGGCCGACGAGTACCGGTGTGATCCGGTCGGACGCGGCAGCGAGCGCCCCGGCGACGACCTCCTCGGGACCGCGGTCGCCGCCCAGGGCGTCCACCGCGACGCGTGTCATCGGTCTACGGCGCGGGGGTGTGCAGCGGCTCGACGTCGCGGCCGCGGTAGGTATGGCACGTCGGGCAGACCCGGTGGGGACGCTTCGGCTGGCCGCATTGCGGGCAGATGTTCAGCCGCGGCGAGTCGATCTTGTGTTGCGCCCGGCGCTTGTCGCGGCGAGCCTTCGAGGTCTTTTTCTTGGGGACGGCCATCGGACGGCGCAGTGTAGCGGCGCGAAGCGCCTGTCCGCGACATCCGGACCGGTGGAGGGGTGGAGCTCGGCCGCGCTGGGCTCAGCCGCCCGTGAGGATCGCGGCGAGCGCGCGTGGGCGCACGTCGTAGCTCGGCAGGTCGGCGAGCTCCATCCACACCGGCTCGTAGGTTCCGCGGTCGGTCGTACCGCTCATCCGGATCTCATCGCCGGTCCCTGTGCCGAAGCTGCCGCCGACGATCAGGGCCGAGAAGTAGTGCACCGTTTGACCGCGGAACTCCTCGATCAGCAGCCGCGGGCCGAGGATGACGTCGACGCCGAGCTCTTCACGCGCCTCGCGCGTCGCGGTGTCCGCGGGCGTCTCGTCCGCACGGATGCCGCCGCCGGGAAACACGAAGTACGTGTGACCCTCGCGAACGCGTCGGATCAGCGCAACGCGTGTCTCGTCGCGCAGGACGACCGCGGCGCGGCCGCGTTCAGAGCTTTTCACGCAGAGACTCGAGCGCGGCCCAGCGAGAGTCGGTCGGCACGTCCTCGTGCGTGTGCGGCTCGTCGTTCAAGTTCTTCCCGCAGTCCGGACAAAGCCCCGCGCAATCTGGGCGGCACAGGATCTTGTCCGGGAGGGCGAGCGCGACGGCGTCACGCGCCCAGGCTGCAAGGTCGAGCTTGTCCTCGTCGACGTAAGGCGTGCGCAGCTCGTCCACCCCGCCGGGATTCGTCGCCTGATACTCCCGCGCAGCGATCGGGAGCTCGAGCACCGCGTCGTCCAGGCAGCGGTAGCAAGGCCCGTGCAGCCGAGCCTTGAACGCCAGCTGGAACACCATGCCGGTGCTTGCTTTTGTGATCGCGAGCTCCGCCGGCACGGTGTCGGGCACCGGAAGGTATCGCTGACCGCCGAACTCGAACGGCTCGAGGTCGAGCTGGATCTCGTCGCGATACTCCTCCCCCGGGCGGAGCTTGAGCTGACGCAGACTGAAGCTCCTCATGGAGCCCAGGGTAGCGTCAGGCTGCGGCTCTGAGCGCCTCCGGAGCCGTCGCCGTCGCAGCCCGCGGCTT
>JBKPDB010000154.1:0-15644 GCA_046727655.1 Actinomycetota bacterium | reverse complement strand
GATGGTTCAGAAGTACGTCCTCTCCGAGCTGGAATCCGGCGAACGCGTGATCTCCGAACGCGTGCCGAGCGTTCGCTCCGTAGCGCTCGGCTTCTGGATCGGCGCGGGCTCGCGCGACGAAACGGAGGCCAAAGCCGGCGTTTCGCATTTCATCGAGCACCTCCTCTTCAAGGGCTCGAGCGCGTACAACGCACAACAGATCGCCGAGATCTTCGACGGGCTCGGCGGCGAGCTGAACGCCGCGACCTCGCGCGAGCACACGATGGTGTACTCGCGGGTTCCCGACGCACACGTGCAGACGGCGTTGAACGTCATCACGGACATGGTCTTCGCGCCGCTCTTCGCCGATCTGGACGCGGAGCGCGAGGTCGTGCTCGAGGAGATCGCGATGTACGAGGACACCCCGCAGGAGCTCGTCCACGACCTCTTCTCCGAGGCCGTGTTCGGCCGACATGCGCTCGGCCGCCCCGTGATCGGCACCGCCAATGTGATCTCTTCGATCACGCGGCGCGTGATTACGACCTACCACCACCAGATGTACGCGGGTGGCAACGTCGTCATCGCCGCCGCCGGCAACATCGAGCACAACAAGCTCATTCGCATGCTGCAGCGGGCGCAGAGCCAGCAGCGAGCGCAAACCGGCGGGCCGCGTGTCCGGCGCCCGCTGGTGAAGTCGCCTCCGCCGGGCTTCCGCTTCGTGAAGAAGGACACGGAGCAGTACCACGTATGCGTCGGCGCGCCCGGGATCGCGCGGTCGGACCGACGGCGCTTCGCCGCGTCCATCCTCGACTCGATCCTCGGCGGCTCGGCCTCGTCGCGCCTCTTCCAGGAGATCCGCGAGAAGCGCGGCATGGCGTACTCCGTCTACTCGTTCGCGTCCCAGTACACGGACACGGGTCTCGTCGGCATCTATGTCGGCACGCGCGAGGAAAACCTGGGGGCGTGCGTCGAGATCGCCGCCGAGCAGCTCGCTGACATCACGGCCGGCAACCTTCTGCCGGACGAAGTCTCGCGCGCCAAGGAGAACCTGAAGGGCCGGATCATGCTGTCGATGGAGTCGACGTCGAACCGCATGAGTCGCCTCGGCAAGTCGCTGATCACGGATACCGAGCTGCTCTCCTTCGAGCGGATCATCGCGGAGATCGAGGCTGTGGAGCCCGACGAGGTCTCCGAGCTCGCCGGCCTGCTGTTCACGCCGGAGCGGCTCTCGATCTCAGGCATCGGCCCGAGCGAGCGAGCGTTCCGGGCGGCGGCCCGGCGCATCAACCCCGCCGTGCTCCCACGAGCTGCGTGAAGCTCGCCCTCAAGGGGCGCGGAGGGAAAGTCGGCCGCGTCCTCGGGCCGGCGCTCGAGGCGAACGGTCACGAGCTCGTCGACCTCGACTCGGCAGACGCAATGATCGACTTCACGGCCCCTGAGGCCGTGGAGGGGAACGTCACCGCGGCCCTGGAACGCGGCGTTCCATGCGTGATCGGGACGACGGGCTTCGACCAGGGACGCGTCGACGCACTGGGCCGCGAGCGCGGGCTGGCGTGCTTCCACGCGCCGAACTTCGCGCTCGGAGCGGTGCTGATGATGCGCTTCGCACAGGAAGCGGCGGCGCACATGCCGCGCGCGGAGATCATCGAGTTGCACAACGAGGCCAAGCGGGACGCACCGTCCGGCACCGCGAAAGCAACCGCAGAGCTCCTCGAAGAGACGCCGATGATCCACTCCGTCCGTCTTCCCGGCCTCGTCGCGCACCAGGAGGTCCTCTTCGGCGGCGAGGGGCAGCTGCTGACGATCCGGCACGACACGTTCTCGCGTGAGGCGTTCGTGCCGGGCGTCCTGCTCGCCCTCGAGAAGCTGCCGACCCTGCCTCCGGGGCTCACCGTCGGACTGGAGGCGTTGCTCTGAGGATCACGCCCGTCACCAAGGACGACCTCGCCGACTTCCTCCCGCTGCTCCGGGCGTACTGCGACTTCTACGAGGTCGCGCCGTCCGACGCGGCCCTGCTCGATCTCTGCAATGCGCTGATCGCCGACCCGGAGCACGAGGGCCTCCAGCTGATCGCGCGCGACGAGAGCGGGGCCGCCGTCGGGTTCGCGACCGTCTATTGGTGCTGGGGGACGCTCTCCGCGGCCCGCATCGGGATCATGAACGACCTCTACGTCGCGCCGTCGGCACGCGGGACAGGTCTCGCTGAAGACCTGATCAAGGCATGTCTCGAGGAGTCACGTCGGCGCGGCGCCGGGCATCTGACGTGGCAGACGGCGAAGGACAACGTTCGGGCGCAGCGCGTGTACGAACGTGTCGGTGCGATGCGGGAGGAGTGGATCGACTACTCGCTGCCGGTCTCCTCGTAGCCGAGCGACTTCGCGAACCGTTTCCCCGTCTCCTCGAGCCCGACGCGCCGGTAGAACTCGTGTGCATCTTCCCGGCGTGCGGCCGAGGTGAGGAACAGGAGCTCGCAGCGGCGTGCGCGTGCTTCGGCTTCCATCGCCTCGACGAGCGCGCGGCCGACACCCTCACCGCGATGAGATGCATCCACGACGAGCGCAGCGAGCTTCGCAGCCGGCCGCTCGTACTCGAGCGTGGGGGAGACGTGTAGCTGGGCAAGGCCGACGACGGCGCCGTCGAGGTCGGCGACGACAACGCGGTCGCCGACGATCTGCAGGCGCTCCAACCGCGCAGGAAGCGCCTCGCCCGTCGCCGGATAACCGAGCTGACCGAGCAATGTCGAAATCGCGTCGGCATCGCGAGCTTCTGCATCCCGGATCGTCAACCCCACGGGTCTAGACTATGGAGCCGTGCTGGGCGAAGTGTTGACGGCCATCGTCACGCCGTTCAAGGGGGACGGCTCGGTCAACTTCGACCGCTTCCGCGAGCTGGCGCAGCATCTCGTCGAGAACGGTTCCGACGGAGTCGTCGTCGCCGGCAGCACCGGTGAGAGCCCGACGCTCACCGATGACGAGCGGCTCGAGCTCTTCCGCGTCGCGGTCGAGGCGCTCGAGGGCCGCGGAACGGTGGTCGCGGGAACGGGCACGTACTCGACGGCGCACTCCGTCCATCTGACTCGTGAAGCGCACGAGCTGGGCGTCGACGGCCTCCTCGTGGTGACGCCGTACTACAACAAGCCGCCGCCGCGCGGGATCGTCGCGCACTTCCGCGCCGTCGCGGAGGTGAGCGACCGGCCGGTGATCGTCTACAACATCCCGGGGCGGGTCGTGATCAACATCGAGCCGGAAACGATCGCCGAGCTCGCCCAGATTCCGACGGTGCGCGCCGTCAAGCAGGCGAACGACGACCTCGACCAGGCGCGCCGGATCGTCTCCGAGGCCGGGCTCGACCTCTACGCAGGGGACGACAACCTCATCTTCCCGTTCCTGGAGCTCGGCGGAATCGGCGGCATCTGCGTGCACACACACGTCGCCGGACCGCACGTGAAGGCGATGGTCCGCGCCTTCCGCGACGGAGACACGGACACCGCTCGTCGCCTCGACCAGGAGCTCGCGCCGACCTATGACCTGCTCAAGGTGCAGACGAACCCGATCGCGATCAAGGCCGCGCTCAACCTGCTCGGCCACGACGTCGGCGGACTGCGCCTCCCGCTCGTAGAGGCAAACGACGCCGAGATCGCGCGCGTCCGCGACTGCCTCGAGCGGCTGGGCACGTTCAGCACCACGGCGGCCTAGCTCGCCGCAGCCCGCGCCCGAGGCTCTCGCCGAGCAGGGCCGGTCCCCGGCTTAGACTTCCTCCGATGGCCGGAACATGCAGGATCGTCGCCCTCGGCGGCCTCGGCGAGGTCGGCAAGAACATGACCGTCTACGAGTCGGAGGGCTCGATCGTGGTCGTCGACGCCGGTCTCGCGTTCCCGCGTGACGAACACCTCGGCGTCGACCTCGTGCTCCCTGACTTCGGCTACCTGCGGGACCGGGCCGACTCGATTCGCGCCGTGATCCTCACGCACGGGCACGAGGACCACGTCGGCGCACTGCCCTACCTGATGCGCGAGGTGCGCGTGCCGGAGGTCTGGGCGACGCGACTCACGCTCGGGCTCGTCAAGTCGAAGCTCGACGAGCACGGGCTCCTGCGGTCGGCGGAGCTGCTCGAGGTGCATCCGGACGACCCGCCGCGCGACGTCGGGCCGTTCCGCATCGAGCTCGTGCGGATGGCGCACTCGATCCCGGACTCGGTGGCGATCGTGCTCGAGACGCCGGGCGGACGCATCGTGCACACCGGCGATTACAAGCTCGACCACACACCTGTGGACGGCCTCAGGACCGACGTCGGCCGCCTCGCCGAGCTCGGCAACCGCGGCGTCGATCTGCTGCTCGGCGACTCGACGAACGCGGAGCGGCCCGGGTTCACGCCTTCCGAGCGGATCGTCGGCGAGGCGTTTCGCCAGATCTTCCCGCTCCGACAGGGGCGCATCCTCGTATCGTCCTTTGCCTCCAACGTCCACCGCATGCAGCAGGCGATCGACGTCGCCGTGGCACAGGGACGCAAGGTATGCATCATCGGACGTTCGATGCGCAAGAGTGCGAACATCGCGCGCAATCTCGGCTACATGAACGTGGCCGAGGGAACGCTCGTGCGTCCAACGGAGCTGGAGGAGCTGGCGCCGCACGAGCAGCTGATCCTGTGCACCGGCAGCCAGGGAGAGCCGTTGTCGGCTCTGACGCGGATCGCGTACAACGATCATCCCGCGCTGCGCGTGGAGCGAGGCGACACGGTGATCATCTCGGCGAAGCCCGTCCCGGGGAACGAACTACGCGTCCACGACACGATCAATCAGCTCGCGAAGTCGGGAGCAGAGGTGTTGCACCAGGAGATCGCGCCGGTGCACGTCTCCGGGCATGCCTGTGCGGAGGAGCTCCGGACACTCTTGTCACTGCTGCGACCGCGCGCCGTCATGCCGGTGCACGGTGAGTTCCGCATGCAGGCGGCGCACGCACAGCTCGCGCGTGAGTCCGGAGTGCCGGCGAATGCGATCGTGCTCGCCGAGAACGGAACGGTCGTGGAGCTGGCCGCCGAGGGTGCGCGCATCGTCGACGAGATCGAGACGGGCATCGCGTTCGTCGACGGGCTGGGCGTCGGCGACGTGCACGACGTCGCGCTTCGCGACCGCCGCCGCCTGTCCGAGGACGGCGTACTCATCGTTGTTGCGACGCTCGTCTCCTCCAACGGCGTCCCCGCCGGCCCGCCCGAGCTGATCGCACGTGGATTCGGAGACGGCTCGGGCGGGCTCCTGGACGAGCTCCGCGTCGAGGCCGCGCGCGTCTTGCAGGAGTGCATGCGCGACCACGTCAGCGAGATCAAGCTCCTGCAGGAGCACTTGCACGACGAGCTCGGGCAACTGGTGTACGACCGCACCCACCGTCGGCCGATGATCCTGCCGGTGGTCGTGGAGGTCTGATGTCGACGATTCGCGCCAGAGAGCCGGGCTGGGCCGACGTCCTCCACGACAACGCGGTCGAGTGGGCGACGGCACGGCGCCTCGTCGGACAGCTCGCCGCCTGCGAGGCGGCCGCGCTCGCCTTCTGCCGGCTCCTGGAGCGCTGGGCGCGCGGTGATGCGTCGCCGTCGACGGCCGGAGCCCGGCAGGCTGCGCTGCGACATGCGGCCGACCGCGCGGAGACGGCCATCACGGGCCTCGAGTATCCGCTCGACCGCTATCTGCTGGAGCTCGAGCCCGAGCGGGCCGAGGGGCGCTCGTGGTACGGCGGGCCCGGCGCGGGCGAGCTCCTGGAGTGGGCGCCGATCCTGCAGCGGGCCGGCGTGAGCGCGTGCCGAACGCGCGTCGCACAGACGTATCTCGAGCTCGCCGTCCTCGTGCGGGCCCTGCAGGGCCTATCGGACATGGCCCGCATCGACGCGGTCCCCGACCGATCGTCGCTCTGGGCCGGTCTCTTCGACCTGCGCGAGAACCTGGAAGGCGCGGCGGTCGACCTCCGCGCGCTTGCCGCCTGAGCTCACCGTCGTCGGGTCGATCAACCTCGACCTCGAGGCGAAGGTCGAGCGCCTGCCACGGCCGGGCGAGACGCTGAGCGGGGCGACGCTCGAGCGCATCCCCGGGGGCAAGGGCGCGAATCAAGCCGTCGCGGCCGCGCGGCTCGGCGCCGAGGTGCGAATGGTCGGCTGCGTCGGGAAGGACGCGAACGCAGAGGAGGCCCTGGCAGGACTGCGCCAGGCACGCGTCGAGCTGGACGTCCGCGAGGTCGAGACTTCGACCGGCGTGGCGATCATCTTCGTCTCCGCCGACGCGGAGAACGTGATCGTCGTCGTGCCCGGAGCAAACGCGGAGGTCGGCGGGTTCGCGGCGCAGGGCAACGTCCTCTGTCAGCTCGAGATCCCGGATGCCGCCGTCCGCGAGGCGCGGGCCCAGGCCGACTGGCTGTGCATCAACGCCGCGCCGGCGCGGGAGCTGCCGGTCAGCGCCGATCTCGTCGTCGCGAACCGCTTCGAAGCCGAGGTAATCGGCGACCAGCCGCTCCTCGCGTTGACGCTCGGCGAGGAAGGGGCAGTGCTGCTGGAGGAAGGCAGGGAGGTGGCGCGGGCCCGCCCGCCGCGCGTGAACGCGGTCGACGGGACTGCTGCGGGCGACGCGTTCACGGCATGTCTCGTCGTCTCGCTGCTCGACGGCGATAAGCAGGAACACGCTCTCCGCCGCGCCTGCGCAGCGGGCGCGATCGCGGCGTCGCGCTTCGGCGCGCAACCGTCACTGCCGACCGCCGACGAGGTAGACGAGATACTCCGCGCGTGACGACGCCCGTCCTCCTCGACTGCGACCCGGGACACGACGACGCCATCGCGCTGCTCTTGGCACTCGCATCGCCCGAGCTCGACATCCTCGGCATCACCACCGTCGCCGGAAACCAGACGCTCGACAAGACGACCGCGAACGCCTTCCGCGTTCTCGAGTTCGCGGGACGGACGGAGATCACCGTTGCGGCCGGCGCGGACCGGCCGCTCGTCCGCGACCCGTTCGTCGCGGCGTATGTGCACGGCGAGACCGGGCTCGACGGCCCGGACCTCCCGCCGGCCCGGGGCAAGCCGGTGGACCGTCACGCTGCCGACTTTCTGGCGGACAAGATCCGGGAGCGAGACGGTGAGGTGACGCTCGTCCCGACGGGTCCGCTCACGAACGTCGCGCTCATGCTCGCGCTCCATCCCGATGCCAGGCCGGCGCGAATCGTGCTGATGGGGGGCGCCGTTGCCGAGGGCAACGTGACGCCGGCCGCCGAGTTCAACATCTGGTGGGATCCGGAGGCGGCGGCGCGCGTCTTCGCAAGCGGCATCGACCTCACCATGGTCGGCCTCGACGTCACGCACAAGGCGCTCTTCACGCAGGCTCACGTCGGACGGCTCACGGGCCGAGTGGGGGAGATGGTGACCGAGCTCCTTGGTTTCTACGATAGGTTCCACCGCGAGGTCTACGGCTTCGACGGCTCGCCGATCCATGACGCGGTCGCGGTCGCTCAAGTGATGCGACCGAACCTCGTCGAGACGCGCTTCCGCAACGTGGAGATCGACGTCGAGTCCGAGCTCTGCCGCGGCCGCACGGTCGTCGATCTCTGGCGGAGGACGGAGCGAGAGCCGAACGCCAACGTCGGCGTCGACATCGACGCAAACGCGTTCCTCGAGTTGCTGGTCGAGCGGATCAACTCGCTCCGATGAGCCTCGTCTTCGCCGCGATCGCTCCCCACGGGACGCTGCCGGAGGCGCCGGTCGAAGGCGCGGAGAAGACCCACGAAGCCCTGGCGGAGCTCGGCCGTCGCTTCGACGCTGCGCGCCCCGAGGCCACGATCGTCTTCACGCCGCACAACGTGCACGTCGAGCGCCACTTCGCCGTCGTCCTGGCCGGGGAGCTCGCAGGAACGCTGGCCGACTTCGATGCGCCCGAAGTGATGCTGTCGTGCCCCGTCGACGTCGAGCTCGCGGCTCAGGCTGTCGTGGCGCTGCACGATGCGGGCATACCGGTGGTCGGCGCCAGCTTCGGCGCGAACGACCCCGGCGCCGCAACCGCACCGATGGACTGGGGTGTCTTGATCCCGCTGTGGGCGATGGGCGGGCGCTCCGAGCCGCAGGTTCCCGCCGTCGTCGTCAGCCCTGCGCGCGACCGCCCGATCGAGGAGCACGTCCGGGCTGGAGCGGCCCTCGCAGCCGCCGCCCGCGCGTCTGACAAACGAGTCGCGCTGATCGCGAGCGCCGACCACGGCCACGCGCACGACGCCGACGGCCCGTACGGGTTCGATCCAGCCGCAGCCGAGTACGACGCGCAGGTCGTAGAGCTCGTCGAGACGAATCGCCTCGACGGCCTGCTCGAGCTCGACCCGGCGTTCGTGGATGCTGCGAAGGCCGACAGCTGGTGGCAGATGCTGATGCTCCACGGTGCGCTCGACGACGGATGGCGAGGTGAGTTTCTCTCCTACGAAGCACCGACCTATTTCGGGATGCTCTGTGCCGGCTACGTGCCTAATTAGGAACGGCCACTTCCGCGGCTGCCACGCCGCTGCTACTCCCATTCACTGGGATGCGGCTGCGGCAAGTTCTTTTGACGTTCGGTGCGGTGGCAACAGCGTGGATCGGATTGGCGACACACCACGGCCGCCGAGAGATCGCGTCGGTACGGCCGGTCTTCGAGCGTCATCCGGCGCCTGAGGCGAGGGCGCCCGCGCCGAAGGCGCACAGGGCTCCTGCACATCCGAGGATCCGGGCCAAGGCGACGGTTCGCTCATCGGCGAGACGACCTCGGGTCGTGTCCGTGCCTGCAACGGCACCCACATCGACGCTCAGGGTCGTGAGGAAGCTGACGTCACCGCCGCCTTCCGCTACTCCAGCTTTCGAGGCCGTGCGGATCGAGACCGGGGAGCTGCCACCGACAGCGCCGGCGCAGCCGCCGACGATCGTCGACGCGCAGGTTGTCGGGCTCACGTCGTCGGCGGCGCGAATCAGATGGCACACGAGCGTCCCGTCGCGCGGCCGGGCTGCGTTCGGCCCCGACGCACCCACGATCTGGGCGGAGCCCGACAACGAGACCGCGATCGAGCACGAGAGCGTCCTCACGGGTCTCGATCCCTCGACGACGTACCACGTTTATCTCCGCGCATTCGGCCACGAGCAAAGCGTCGCAACGGCCGTGGTGACGATGACCACCGGTCCGGCAGCGGCTGCGTCCTCGGCGCGCGCCGACGGCGACCGAATCGTTGTCGACGACAGCCCCTTCTTCGCGCGCGCGGTCTGGAAGCAGTGCTCCGACCGGATCGCGGGCAACATCGACGACGGCATCAACCTCTTCATCGGCGACGGTTGCAGCCGAGACGACCGCGGGCTGCCGCACCGGCTCGACGGCCGCGCGTACTCGCTCGTCAGCGCAGACGACGCCGACGTGCCCGGTCGCGGCGTGATCGGCTGGTACTACCGCGACGAGTGGGACGCGTTCCTCGAGAGCACGGTCGAACGGCGCGAGCTCGCGGATGCCATCGTCGCGCCGCGCCCGGGCCGCCTCGGCTTCCTCACCCTGACGAATCACTTCTACAGCCGCGCCGAGCCGCTGCCGCAGGGCAAGGGCATGTATCCGCTGCTCTTCACGATCCCGGACGTGATCGGGTTCGATCTCTATCCGCTGCAGGGCTGGTGCAGGCCGTCGTTCGGCGACGTGTTCGATGCGCAGCGCGAGCTGAGCAGCGCGTCCGGTGGAAAGCCGACGTTCCAGTGGATCGAGGTCACGCGGATGGAGCAGGTCTGCGGCAGGGTCGCCGCGCTCGACCCGAGTCCGGCGACGGTGCGCGCGGAGACGTGGCTCGCGATCGCAGGCGGCGCCGACATGGTGGGGTACTTCCCGAGCCGTTGGTCGCCGTCCATCGGTGACGAGATCAGACGGACCAACCTCGAGATCAAGGCACTCACGCCGGCGCTGCTCGCCGCGCCGGCCGAGGCAGCGTCCGACAACTCCGTCGTCCGTGCATCCGCGCGAGCGCTGAACGGCGCGCTCTACGTCATCGCCGTCAATACGAGCGAGTCGGCGGCGCGGGCAAGGATTGCGGTTGAAGGCATCGACGGTCGGTCGGCAACGATTTTCGGCGAAGACGAAGTCGTTGCCTCGGACGCCGAGGGCTTCGCCGCGTCGTTCGGCCCGCTGGCGGCGCATGTCTACGTCTTCCCGCCGCGCGGTTGGTAGGAGCGGAGCCGCCCGCCGCGAAGAGTCAGCGCATGGCGCGCCGCCGTAAGAAGCGCACGCTCAAGCCGCGCGTCCCCTCCCGCGTCAAGAAGCGCACCCGCAAGGGCAAGCGGAAGGTACGGAGCGAGCAGCAGCACGAGCTGATCGGCCTCGGGCTGGTCGCGCTCGGAATCTTCCTCGCTTCGATCCTCTACTTCGGCTGGAGCGGCGGGATGATCGGCGGCGGGATCGCAGATGCCGTCGAGGCGGCGATCGGTGACGCCGCGTATGTGGCGCCGATTGTGTTCCTCGTCGTCGGCGGCCTGATGGTGGCACGGAGCGCGCTCGTCGACGTGCGGCCGTTCCGCACCGGCCTGATCGTCTCGGCGCTCGGGCTGCTGGCGGCGCTGGGCTCGGCGCACGGAGGGGGGCTGGGGAACGGGATCGAGTCGCTGTTCGGGCTGCTCCTCGGCTCGACCGGCACGACGATCGTCGGCGTCCTCGCGCTCGTTGTGGGCGCCCTGCTGCTTTCCGGCGCGTCGGCGGGCGCAATGGTGCGCCGCTCCGGCCACGTCGTGAAGCGGGCGCATCATCGAGCCAGGCGGGCAACGCCGGTCCCGGAGCGCGAGCCCGCGCCGGTGATTCCCCTACGAAGCAACCAACCGCCGGTCGACGTGGTGCACGACTTCCCGGACGTCGTCGGCGACACGCAGCCGCCGCCGCTGCTCGTCGAGCCGGCGTCGTCCGAAGACCCGGACCAGCCGAGCCTGTTCGACGTCGATGTCCCGGACGGGCACCCGGAGTACCAGCTCCCGGACCGTGCCATCCTGCGGCGCTCTCCGGCAGCGAGCGAAGTCTCGGAAGACGTTGCTGGGCGAACGGCGAGCGCACTCGTCCAGACGCTCGCGCACTTCGGGATCGAGGCGACGATCGTCGGGCAGATCTCGGGGCCGCGCGTCACGCGCTACGAGCTGCAACTCGCGCCCGGGACGAAGGTGTCGAAGGTGGCGGCGCTCAAGGACGATCTCTCCTACGCGCTTGCGACGACCGAGATCCGCATCCTCGCGCCGATCCCGGGCAAGCAAGCCGTCGGCGTCGAGCTGCCGAACCTCTCGCCGAACCTCGTCACGCTCGGCGACATCTTCGACGGCCTGCCCGCGACAGCGACGCCGCTCGCGGTCTGGCTCGGCAAGGACATCTCCGGCACCGCCGTCTGGACCGACCTCGCGCGCATGCCGCACCTCCTCATCGCCGGCACGACCGGCTCCGGAAAGTCGGGTTGCATCAACACGCTGCTGACGTCCATCCTGCTGCGCTCGACGCCGGACGAGGTTCGCATGATCCTCGTCGATCCGAAGCGGATCGAGCTCGGCTTCTACGAGTCGATCCCGCACCTGCTGACGCCCGTCGTGTCGAGCCCGAAGCAGGCCGCCGTGGCGCTCACCAACGTCGTTGCGGAGATGGATCGGCGCTACGAGAAGCTGTCGGCGTTGCGCGCCCGAAATCTCGCAGAGGCAAATCGGACGCTCCGCAGGCGCGGCGAACAGACGCTGCCGTACCTGCTCGTCGTCATCGACGAGCTCGCCGACCTGATGATGATCTCGCCGCAGGACGTGGAGGACGCCGTCATCCGGCTGGCGCAGAAGTCGCGCGCCGTCGGGATTCACCTCGTGCTCGCGACGCAGCGCCCCTCCGTCGACGTCATCACCGGGATGATCAAGGCCAACGTTCCCTCGCGCATCGCGTTCGCGGTCTCGTCGCAGACGGACTCGCGCGTCATCCTCGATCAGGCCGGCGCGGAGAGCCTCCTAGGCCAGGGCGACATGCTGTTCAAGCCGCTCGGCACGTCACGCCTGCAGCGCGTCCAGGGCGCCTACGTCTCGGAGGAGGAGATCGCGCTCATCGTCGACCAGTGCCGCCACCAGCGCGAGCAGGAGCTGGACGAGTCGCTGCTCGAGCTGCCGGAGGTGTTCGCAGAGGACGTCGACGGCGAGGACGGCGACTTCGACCCCGACGAGGACCCGCTGCTCGAGAAGGCGATCGAGGTCGTCGTCCAGACGCAGACCGCGTCCGTGTCGCTCCTCCAGCGCCGGCTCCGCGTGGGCTACACGCGTGCCGGACGGCTGATCGACATGCTCGAGCGCCGCGGGATCATCTCAGGCTACGAGGGCTCGAAGCCGCGCCGCGTGCTCGTCGGCGAGAACGACCTCGTCATGCCACGCGAAGGCTGACGTTTCGCGCGACTAGCCTCGGGCCAGCCGCAGTCCCTCCAGACCCCAGATGACGAACGCGCCTGTGCGGCGCGGTTCCTCGACGAGCTGGAAACGCGGCCACCTGCGGCGCATCCCGTTCACGCTCGCCTGAAGCTCGATGCGCGCGAGCGGCGCGCCGATGCACACGTGAATGCCGCCGCCGAAGCCGATGTGCTGCGCTGCGTCCGCACGGCCGATGTCGAACTCGTCGGGACGGTCAAACGCGCGCGGATCGCGGTTCGCGGCGCCGAACAGCATCGTGATCTTCGCTCCGCGCGGGATGGGAACGCCGCCGACGGAGAAGTCGTCGGTGAGCACCCAGCGCTCGAACAGCTGGAGCGGCGGGTCGAACCTGATCATCTCCTCGGCTGCGTTCTGGGCCGTCACCTCACCGCTGAGCACGCGCTCCCATTGGTCCGGATGGCGTGCGAACGCCAGCATGCCGTTGCCGAGCGTGTTGACGGTCGCTTCGTGTCCGGCGTTCAGGAGCACGATCACCGTGCTGACGACCTCGTCGTCCGAAAGACGACCGCCGTCGACGCGCGCCTCGACGAGCGCGGTGACCATGTCATCGCGAGGCTGCGCGCGGCGGTCGCGGATCAGCTCGTGGACGTACGCGCGGAACTCGTCGGCGGCGCGGTTCGCCGCCACTGCCGCGTCCGGCGGAACATCCAGCTCGTACATCTTGACCATCCGGTGCGACCACTCGAGGAGGTCGCGGTGCCGGTCGAGCGGAACGCCCAACAACCGGCAGATGACCGCGATCGAATACGGCTGTGCGAAGTCATACAGGAGCTCCATCTCGCCGGCCTCGGCGAGCGGCTGCAGCAGCTCTCCAGCCACGTCGTGCGCCGGTTCCCGCAGCGCCTCGACACTCCGCGGCGTGAACGCGGCCGCGACGAGCTTCCGGATCCGTGTGTGATCCGGCGGCTCGAGCCAGAGCAAGCTCCAGCGCTCGACGGCCCAGAACGCCTGCCAGCGGGGGTCGAGCGAAGGGACCCCGATCTCCTCGGCGGACATCACGTGACGAAAGTTGCGACCCAGGCGCTTGTCCCGAAGACAGGATCGGACGTCGTCGTGCCGCGTGACGAACCAGCGCTCGCGCTCGTCGTCGTAGAAGAGCCGCGCCGTTTCGCGGAGACGGCTCAGCGTCGGATACGGATTTTCCAGGAATTCCGGTTCCGAGGGATCGAACCGAAGCCTCTCCTTTACCGCCACCCCGCTAACCTTACGGGTCGATCTGGCGTCTCAGGTCGAGGCGGGAGCGCGGCAGGCAGTAGCATCGCTCCCTGGAGTGGATTGGCGGTTCTCTAGGAGGAGGGGAGTTTTGAGTAAGCATCGACTGCTGCCGTTCGGGCTGGCAGGGATCGCGGCCGTCGTCTTGACGGCAGTCGGCTTCGTTGCGACCGGCGCTGCGGCACCCCGGGCCACCTTCAAGGCGGGCCTGGTGAGCGACGTCGGTCGCTTCAATGACAAGGGCTTCAACCAGACCCAGCTCGTCGGCATGAAGAAGGCGGCAAAGGATCTGAAGATCCAATACCGCGCGGTCGAGTCGAGGTCGGCGGGCGACTACCTGCCCAACATGGCCTCGCTCGCGCGACAGGGGTACAACATCGTGATCTCGGCGGGCTTCCTGCTGGCCGACGCGACGGAAGACGTCGCCGATCAGTTCCCGAACACGAAGTTCGCGATCACGGACTACTCGGTGGCGGCCTTCAAGCGGAAGCACACGAACATCGAGGGCCTCACGTACGCGACCCAGCAGAACAGCTACCTCGTCGGCTGTCTCGCCGCGAAGGTCGCCGCGCGTGAGCGCCGCAAGAACATCGGCGTCGTCGGCGGAATCAAGATTCCGCCGGTGGACACCTTCCTGGCCGGATACCGCGCCGGAGCCGCGAAGTGCGTGCCCGGGACGAAGGTTCAGATCGGCTACTCGCAGAGCTTCACCGCCCCGGACCTCTGCAAGGCCGTGGCCCAGAACCAGATCAACGCCGGCGCACGGGTGGTCTTCGCCGTGGCGGGCCCATGTGGTAACGGTGCTCTCGACGCCGCGAAGGAAGCCGGCCGCTGGGGCGTCGGCGTCGACACAGACCAGTCGTACCTCGGCAACTACATCCTCACGAGCGCCGTGAAGAGAGTCGACACCGGCATCTACCTGGCCGTGAAAGGCGCGAAAAACGGAAAGGGCTTCAAGGGCGGCCGCGACCTCGTCTTCAACCTGAAGAACAAGGGCGTGTCCCTCGGCAAGATCAGCAAGAAGGCGCGGATCCCGAAGTCCTGGATGACGCAGATCAACAAGCTGAAGGCACAGATCATCGCCGGCAAGATCAAGCCGCCGACGAGCGTCGGCGGGGCCTAACGGCCTCGGCGCTTCAGCTGTACGGATTCGAGGGCGGGCTCAACGGGCCCGCCCTCTTCCTTCCGGCCTAGAATCGCGCGCAGATGGCCGACGTCCCCGTCCTCGAGCTGCGCGGGATCACGAAGCAGTTCCCGGGCGTGCTCGCGAACGACCACATCGACTTCGATCTCCGCCGCGGGGAGGTCCACGCCCTGCTCGGCGAGAACGGCGCCGGGAAGTCGACGCTGATGAGCATCCTCTACGGGCTCTACACCGCCGACTCGGGCGAGATCCTGATGAACGGCGACCCGGTCGGCATCTCGTCGCCGAAGGACGCGATCAACCTCGGTATCGGCATGGTGCACCAGCACTTCATGCTCATTCCGGTCATGACCGTGACCGAGAACATCGTGCTCGCGAACGAGCCCGTGCACGCGGGAGTCCTACTCGACGAGAGCGCCGCGGAGAGGCGCGTGGCGGAGGTCGCCCGGTCCTTCAAGTTCGCCGTCGACCCTCACGCCCGCGTGGACAGCATCACCGTCGGTCAACAGCAGCGCGTCGAGATCATGAAGGCGCTCTATCGCAACGCGGACATCGTCATCCTCGACGAGCCGACGGCCGTTCTGACCCCGCAGGAGGCGCAGGAGCTGTTCGAGATCCTGCGGACGCTCACACGAGAGGGCATCTCGATCATCTTCATCACGCACAAGCTCAACGAGGTCCTCGAGATCGCCGACCGCATCACGGTCCTGCGGCGGGGCAAGAAGGTCGAGACGATCCCGCGCGAAGGAGCGACCGAAGACAGCCTCGCGCGGGCGATGGTCGGCCGAGAGGTTCTGCTTCGCGTCGAAAAGACTCCGGCAAGCCCCGGAGATGTGCTGCTGCAAGTGGAAGACCTGCAAGTCCGCGACGA
>JBKPDB010000153.1:0-9274 GCA_046727655.1 Actinomycetota bacterium | reverse complement strand
GAGCTGGTCGCTCGCATTCAAGACCGCCGTCTTCATGCCGCTCGCGGTCTCCGCCTTTGCGGCCGGCATCACCTGGCGGCTCGTCTACTTGAAGGACCCCGACCAGGGCGCCCTCAACGCCGGCATCCGCGTCGCAAAGGATGCGGTCTCGGTCCCAGGCGTCCTCTCCGAGGCGAGTCCCTCCACGCCCTCACTCAGTCGAAGCGGCGGCGGGCTCGTGCTCAGGGCTTCGTCGCGACCCGGGCAGGTGGTGCAGCTCGGGCTGACCGGCATTCCGCCCGGCGGGGTGCCCAAGGGCGCGGTCCAGGCGGCCATCCCGCGCTCGACGGCGGGCGCGATCGACGGAGTCGTCTGGCGGGACTTCAAGCCCGGCGGCGGAGCGCCCGGCCGGGTCGAGCAAAGCGAGCTTGGGCTGCCGGGCGTCACCGTCCAGCTGCAGCGGAACAGCAGGACGGTGGAGTCGGCGACGACGGAACCGAACGGCACGTTCGCCTTCCACGACGTGAAGCCGGGCAGCTACCGGGTCGGGATCGGGGCGAAGACGTTCGCGAAGCCGTTCGCGGGCATCTCCTGGCTCGGCGCCTCGCTGATCACGCCCGCGGTGATCATCGCCTACATCTGGATCTGGGCCGGCTTCGCGATGGTCGTGATCGCCGCCGGGCTCTCGGCGATCCCCCGCGATCTCCTCGAGGCGGCCCGCACCGACGGTGGCACCGAGTGGCAGGTTTTCCGCCGCGTGACCGTGCCCCTGCTCGCGCCCGTGCTCTCGGTCGTCTTGATCACGATGGTGATCAACGTCCTCAAGGTCTTCGACATCGTCATCGCCGTCGCGCCCGAGTCCGTGCAGCCCGATGCGAACGTGCTGGCACTCGCGCTGTGGCGAACGGCCTTCAGCGGCTCGGCCCAGTTCGGGGTCGGGTCGGCGATCGCCGTCTTGATCTTCGTGCTCGTCCTCCCGATCCTGCTGCTCAACATCCGCCGCTTCAGGAGGGAAGCATGACGGCGACGGCGGCAGAGGCTGCGGCGCGGCCGCAGGTCCTCGAAGAGCCTCGTGCCGGCAAGCTCCTGCGCGTCCTCGCCGGGAGCCCGGTGCAGTTCGCGCTGCTCGCGATCGGGCTGCTCTGGCTCGTGCCGACGATCGGCCTCCTCATCACCTCGCTGCTCTCGCCGGTCGACGTCCAGGCCAAGGGCTGGTGGCAGGTGTTCTCGGCGCCGCACAAGCTCACCTGGTCGAACTACGACGCGATCTTCCACAACTCGACGATCACCCACTCACTCCTGACGACGGCGGAGATCGCGATCGGGGCCACGCTTCTGCCGATCTTCGTCGGCGCGCTCGCCGCCTACGCGTTCGCCTGGCTCGAGTTCCCCGGGCGCGACTGGCTGTTCATCCTGGTGATCGCCCTGCTCGTTGTGCCACTGCAGATGGCGCTGATCCCGATCTTCAGCCTCTACAACACCGTCGGCATCTACGACACGGTCATAGGACTGATCCTCTTCCACACCGCGTTCGGGCTCCCCTTCGCCGTCTTCCTCCTGCGTAACTTCTTCATCGGCATCCCCAAGGATCTGGTCGAAGCGGCGCGGATCGACGGTGCATCGGAGGCGTACATCTTCCTGCGCGTGATCCTCCCGCTCGGGCTGCCGGCGATCGCCTCGCTCGGGATCTTCCAATTCCTGTGGACCTGGAACGATCTGCTCGTCGCGCTAACGCTCGCCCGCTCGACGCAACCGATCACGGTCGCGATCTTCTCGCAGCTACGTACCTTCGGCTCGAACATAGACATCAT
The DNA here is from genome assembly GCA_046727655.1 of Actinomycetota bacterium. GTDB lineage: Bacteria > Actinomycetota > Thermoleophilia > Gaiellales > Gaiellaceae > 3-1-20CM-4-69-9. The sequence continues at coordinate 7,484 of JBKPDB010000153.1, read as the reverse complement.
CGCGCCCGCGACCTTCGTCTCCCTGTTGATTCCGCTGGCGGTCTTCTTCGCCTTCCAGCGCTACTTCGTCCAGGGCCTCCTCGCAGGCTCGGTCAAGTAATGCGCGCGTCGCGACCGACGAAGATCTCTCGCCAGCCGCTGGCCGCGCCGGCGCCGCCGTCTATCGGATGTGGCCGCGCGGGCCGCGACCGAGGCTGCGGCGGCTTGACGACCACGCTCGGTTTGAACAGCGAGGCGGAGCCGACGCGTTCATCCCTCGATTCGAGACAAGCATGAGCCAGCTCGCGGGCTATTTAGCTTGTCACACGGCGGCTAACGAAGAGGGGCTAGCGACGAGCGAACACGAGCCGGGCGACGAGCGGCATCGGCACGAATCCCCGCTCCTGCACGAGCAGGAGCACAAGGGCTACGGTGCCGACGAGGGCGAGCGCGAGGAGCTGCTCGAGCGCGAGGAGGACGACGAGCCCGAGACTGCGGACTAACCCCGGAGATGAGTTGAACGTGATCAATCACGTCACGGCGATGACGGCCGATCCGCAGCAGGACGTCGACTTCCTCCAAGACCTGCTGGCGCGCTCGGCGGATTCGACGCGCTTGTCTCACCTCGGGCGTCAGCGAGGATTGGCGCCACGGCGAATCGTCGGCCATCGCCGTGCACATCATCCGAGCGCGCGCGGATGTGGTCGTCGTCGGCCGAGCGGTGCATCCACGCGGCGACGACCTCCGCGGCTGCCGCTCGCCGCGGCCCCTTGATTGTTCAGCGATAAGGCGGTGCGATGCCCGTCACCATGGTGGGCGTGTTCCATGTCCGCCGAGGCATCCCCTCAGCTACCCGTCCGGTCGTGCACGATCAGGACCGCAGCTGGACTCTGATTCAGCAGCGGCGTGGCCCCTGACGCTGCCAAGCAGAAGTGATGTTGCGGCGCCGCGTCCGCGGGCTCCCATCACGATCAAGCCGTACTGATGTCCCTTCGCCACCGCCACGATCTCGTCGGCCGGTCGCCCGATGCGAATTGTCTTTCGGCTCGGGGCGACGCGGCCGCCGCGCCCGCGTTGAGATCGTGGAGGTCGAGGAGGAAGCGTCGGGTGGATCGCCTCGACCCCGACTGGGTCGCATCCTCCGGCGTGAGCGCGGGAGCCCCTCGAAGATCAGGGCACAAGAAGGGGAGCCGCATCTCCCACGGTTTCGGCTGCCGAGTCCGGAGGTGATCTGAACGTGAGTGCCGGCTTGTGCGAGCAGATTCCAGAGAAGGACCTGATTCGAGGTGGGGACCGGCCGGCCGATCGCTGTCTCGAGCTGCTGGATTGCTCGCGCCGCTCGGAAGCCGTCCCCCAGATGAAGACTCCGTCTGCCTCGTCTCCTACGTATCGCGACGTCGATGCGTAGATGGCAACGGGTTCGATCCGGCGCGGATCTTGGGAAAGCACGGCGGCTCGGAAGACGTGACGCTTCGTCGCCGTGAGCTTCCGTGATCCAATCAGTGGCATGTGAGCGAGCAGATCGAGAGAGGCGCGACCTTTCGCGTCTGTCGCGAGAGAGAGGAGGGTCCGTCGCTGACGAGAAGGACGAGGGAGCGGGTGTCCCGGAGACGATAGTTGCGATCCGTCTGCATGCGCCCGGAGGTGTTGCGGCGCTCGCCCTCGACCGGATCGAGACTCCGCGGGTGGGCGTGGGCGAGGCGCTCGTGCGCGTGCACGCGGCCGCGATCACGCGTGGCGAGTTGGAGTGGCCGCTCGACCGCCTGCCTGCGATCCCCTCGTACGAGCTGTCGGGAACGGTCGCGGCCCTGGGGGCGGAGGTGTCGGGTCTCGCCGTCGGCGACGACGTGTGGGCGCTGACCGGTTTCGACCGCGACGGCGCCGCCGGCGAGTACGGTGCGGTGCCGGCGGCGTTTCTGGCGCCGAAGCCGCGCACGCTCGGCCACGTGGAGAGCGCGGCGATCCCGCTGGCCGGGCTGACGGCCTGGCAGGGATTGTTCGAGCACGGCCGACTGTCTGAGGGGGAGCGGGTGCTAATCCATGGGGCGGCGGGCGGGGTGGGGCAGTTCGCGACCCAGCTCGCGCGCTGGCGCGGCGCCTACGTGATCGGGACCGCCTCGGGCGCCGCCGTCGAGGACGTGCGCGCACTGGGAGCGGACGAGGCCCTCGACCGTGCGGTGGTGCATTTCGAGGAGGCGGTCGTGGCGGTCGATCTCGTCTTCGACACGGTCGGCGGCGAGACACTGGCGCGCTCGGACTCCGTGCTCCGCGAGGGTGGGAGGATCGTTTCGTTGGTCGAGGAGCCGCCGACGGCGCTGGGCGAGCGGGTCGAGGCGAGCCACTTCGTGGTCGAGCCCAACCGCGAGCAGCTCATCGAGCTCGCCCGGCTGGTCGACGCGGGCTCGTCGGCCGCGGGTCGACTCCGTCTTCCCGCTCGCCGATGCGCGCAGCGCGTTCGAGCGCGTCGCGCTGCCCGGCAAGCGCGGGAAGGTGGTACTCGATGTAGCCGGCGAGCGCTCCGTTCGCGGCGATTTCTCCTGAACCACGCGGCGGTTTCGCTCGTTGAGCCGTTCGTGCCGCTCTGGCGCGACGAGCTTTCGCCGCCTACCGCCACCGCTATCTCGCATGAATCTCGCATGACGAGACAGACACTCGGGGCGAATGTCGTCGGCGCAAGGGGTGCTCGCGCAGGCGGCGACGCTGCCGCCTGAGCTACTGGAGGCAGCGGTCTCAGCGTCCGTTTCTGAGCAGTCGGCGGCGAGTTGCGTTAGGTCGTCCAGGCGGCGCGATGCGTGACACGCGCCACCACCGAGAGGCACAGCCGCGTCATCGGCTTACAGAAGCACGAGTTGGCGGTTTACGTCATGGCCCGTCGGAGCGCCTCGACGAACGCTCGCGCAGCCCAGAAGCCTTGCGTCAGTCGGTGGCGAGGTTCAGCGCCGTCCTGACGATCAACGGCAACGACTGGGCGGAGACCGGTTCCGGTGGGGCTGACGAGCCACCGCGAGGCCGTTGAGTTCGCGCAGCAGGCCTGGCCGCACGCACGAGCAAGCGCTAGGTGCCAGGGCTCGCCCCGTCTGCGAGGCGCGACCTATCATCGGGACACCGTGGCGCGCACTGACGTGGCTTCGCGCGTAATCTACGCCAAGCCAAAGGAGATCTTCGCTGCGCTCATTGATCGCGAAGCCTTGTCAACATGGCTGCCGCCAACCGGGATGACGGGCAGGTTCGACCATTTCGACCTCCGTCCCGGCGGCTCCTATCGGCTGATCCTCACGTACGCGGATGCTGCGCACGGCCGCGGCAAGGCAACCGCGGACTCGGACATTGTTCAGGGACGATTCGTCGACATCGTGCCCGGTGTCCGTGTCGTGCAGGCGGTCGATTTCGTCTCGGACGACCCGGCATACTCCGGGACCATGACGATGACGTGGGAACTGAGCGACGCGGCCAACGGTACTCGCGTCGAGGTCCGAGCCGAGAATGTTCCGGTCGGAATCTCCGCCGAAGACCACGCCGCCGGGCTCTCGTCCTCACTCGCGAATCTCGCGCAGTATCTTGAGCGCTAGGCTAGGCGTCGGAGAGGCCCGCAGGTGCGAGCCTCTCCCACGTCGGTTGCGTGCTCTGTACGTCGTTTACTACCCCGCGCGACCGTTGGCGCCGTCAACAGCAGCCAGCGTCCTTCGAGCTAGCCACACGTGACCGTCGGACGGAAACCAGTGCGTCTGCGACGGAGTTGTCAGGTCGACTCCCTCTTCGTCAGCGCTTGATGAACGCGAGCAGGTCGGCGTGGAAGAGGTCGCGGTGCGTGACCATGAGTCCTGCGGCGCGCCCGGGTAGACCTTGAGGTCGCCGCCGGGAACAAGCTTCGACGACAGCGCAGCCGAATCCGCGAAGGGGACGATCTGGTCGTCGTCACCGTGGATGATCAGCTTCGGAACATCGAACTGCTTGAGATCTTCGGTCAAGTCCGTCTCCGAGAACGCTTTGATGCAGTCGTAGGCCCCTTGAACCCCGCCTGCATCGACATCAACCGGAACGCGTCCAGCACTCCCCGCGAGACGGCCGCGCCTTCACGGTTCGCGCCGTAGAAAGGCTTGCTCACGTCCTCCCAGAACTGCGAACGGTCGCGCGACAGCGCTTGCCGCATCTCGTCGAACACCTCAATGGGCAACCCGCCGGGGTTCTTCTCCGTCTTCAGCATCAGCGGCGGGATCGCGCTGGTATGGCGCTTAGCCTGCGTCACGACCGCCGGCTCGCATCGAGGTTTGCCCGAGTCGGCTCCCCAGTCCTGCGGCGCAAGTCCTAGTCGAGAGGAGCGCCGCCACGGTGCTCCAGCGGCCTGAGTTGATACAGCCCGCGCTGCGTGTCGGCTCCTCACGTGTGCCCGTGTGTGACAGCTGGTTACGTTCTCGACAAGCCGACTTGCAGGTGTTTGCTCCGGACGACCACCGCCGCGTCCTCGCGGTGATACGTTGCCTCGGCCTTAGGTGACTTTTCGTGCTTCATCTTGCGCCGAGCCCAATCCCGTGGGAAGTCGTAGCGACAGTGTCGTGCCGCCGCCACTCGGGCTCTCGACAGAGATCGTCCCGCCGAGCGCCTCAACGCGGTCCTTAAGGCCGAGGATCCCCGAGCCGCGGCTCGGATCCACCCCGCCGATGCCGTCGTCGCGGACCTCGAGCGCCAGGATCCCATGGTCGCATGACGCCGACAGCGCAACGACGCTCGCCTGCGCGTGTTTGGCGACATTCGCGAGCGCCTCGGACGCCGCATAGTACGCCGCGACTTCGACGGGCGCGGGTAACCGCGATTCGATCGTAACGTCGACGGCGATCGGAACGCCGGACCGTTTACTGAGTGCTCGCAGGGCCGGGCCAAGGCCTGCCTCGGTCAGAATCGTCGGGTGAATGCCGTGCGAGACTTCGCGAAGCTCCTCGGCAGCGGCACCGAGCCCGTCGGCGAGTTCGCCCGCAATCGACTGAAGTTCGTCCGGCGGCAGCCGCGTCAGCGAGCGCGCGTGAAGTGTCAGCCCCAGGAGCCGCTGCTGGATACCGTCGTGTAGGTCGCGCTCGATCCGTCGGCGCGCCTCGTCTGCCGCCGCGACTATTCGTCGCCGCGACGCAGCGAGTTCGGCGCGGCTCTCGGCATTGGCGATCGCGGTCGCAACAAGCTCCGTGAAGTTCTCCAGTCGACCCTCGGTGTCGGGAGGCAAGACATCCTTCGTACTCGCGACGAGCATCGCCCCCCACAGCTCGCCGTCGACGACGATCGGACTCGCAACGGACGAGCGCCCGATGGGTTGGGCTGAGGTAGCGTGAACAGAGGGCCAGCTGTCGTGTTCGGAGCGGGCCGAGCGACCTGTACGAAGGACACGCGCGGCCGGCATCTCGTCCTGCAGGCTCCACCGCTGCGGGCCATCGGTACCGAGACCGACGACGTCGATCGCCGAGACCGCGCGATCGAAACGACCGACGGCCGCAAACTCCGTTCGGAACACGTTAGCGAGCTCCGCACTGACCGCCCCGAAGAGCTCGCTGGGCTGTACGCCATGCGCCACCAACGTCGCGACCCGTCGCAACGCCGCCTGCTCATCTACAACTCGACGCAGATCCCGGCGTGCCTCGGCATTCGAGACTGCGCTTGCGACCAGCTCGGTAAATGCGGAGATCCGTGTTTCAGCGTCGTCGGGCGCTGGGGTGGAAGCACGATTCCCTGCCGTCAGCGCGCCCCACAGCCTCCCCTCGACCACGATCGGCCCAGATACCGCCGAGTGAAGCACCCGGTGAGGCCTACCCGACTCGTCGTGGAGGTCGATGTATCGGTGCACGCGCGCCGATGTGCCGGTTTCCATCACACGACCGGTCACGGTCGCGGGGTCAAGTCGCCCTCGCGGGCCGAGCGGCGGCATCCGTCCGGTTGCGTGCCACGCGGCAACTGTCGTAAAAGTTCCGTCCCCTGGAAAGACGTGCATCGTCGCCACCTCGACGCCCAGGAGGCGTCCCACCTCTTCCGTGACGCGGGTAAAGAGCTCGTCTGGGGACGCCTCGCGTGCGACGAGCTCCGCGACGCGTCGTAGCGCCGCCTGCTCGTCTGCGAGACGTGCGACTGCGATGCGCGACTCCGCGTTCGCGATCGCCGTTCGGACCAGCGCAGTGAACTTCGCCAGGCGCTCTTCCGCGTTTTGCGGCAGCGGGTCCCTCGCGTTGATTGTCATGGCGCCCCACAGCGCACCTTCGACGATGATCGGGCTCCCGACCTGCGAGAGGTATCCCAGGCCGCGGAGCTCGTCGGCTACGTGCCCGCCCGCCGTCACCAGCTCCTGCTCGTCGACCCGGGCCGAGCACCCGGTTCGGAGCACCCGCGTCGAGACATAGAGGTCGCGGGGTCCCCAGCGTGACGGGATCGCGAGACCGCCACTCTTCGACGTGCCGACGAGAACGAATTCAGGCCCCGGGTCGAATCGCACTACGGTCGCGACGTCCGACGCGTTCGAGTCGAGATCGAACAGGAGAGCGGTCTCGTTGCTGACGGCGGAGAAGATCGTGCCGGGCGGCGCTCCCTCCGCGACCAGTGTCGCTACGCGTAGCAGCGCCGCTTGCTCCAACGCCGCGAGTGCCTCGCGCGATTCCGCATTCGCGATCACCGTCGCAAGCAGCTCCGTGAAGTGACCGAGACGCGCGTCGGATCCCTTGGGCAGCATCTCCGTGCTGGAGACCACGATCGCCCCCCATGGTCGGCCGGACACCACGACCGGGACGGCAATCGTCGAGCGGAAGCCGCGGCGACGAGCAGCTTCCGCGATTTCGCCACCGAGTTGCGAGTAGTCGTAGATCCGTGCCGTCTCAGCGCCGGCGAGCATGAGCCGGAGCACCTCCCCTGTTCGAGCGACCAGCGCGCTCCGGTGGCGAACGCCCGTCTCGTCGAGGAGAACCCCCCGCACTCGGTCGCCGTGCCGTCGGCTTCGTATCGCAAGACGCCGACGAGAGGGACGCCGACGACGCGTCCGACTTCCTCAGCCACGATCCCGAACAGCTCCGATGGCTGAACACCCTCCGCCGCGACTGTTGCGAGGCGTCGCAGCGCATCGTGCTCGTCTCCTGACGCGTCCGTCGCCGTCGACTCCACCGTCGACTCCAGAAACCTGGATATGCCGGCGTTGGAGATGTCCTGTGCGTTGCGGTCGCGCACCATCGCGGCGAGGGCGGCTAGGCAGCCTAGCACGAAGGACGCCGCCGAGGATGAGCCACGCAACGGGCACCGGCGCGAGCGGCCGCGGCACGATCGACGCCGAACGGGGCGCAGCAGCCGAGCTCGGCGCTCGCGACTAACCTGTGGGTGCCGGAAACTCGAATTCAGCGGTTTCGTGTCGTGCTGCGCTTCCGCTCGGACCGGGCGAAGGAGATCGAGATCCTGCTCTTGCGGCATCAGCTGCGCGTGCTCGAGCGGCAGGTCGCTCGCCCCGCGCTGACGCCAGCTGACCGGGCGTTGTTGGCGGCGTTTAACCG
>JBKPDB010000152.1:0-4389 GCA_046727655.1 Actinomycetota bacterium | reverse complement strand
CTTGACCGGGCACGGCCGAGTAGTCGTGGAGAAGCCGTTCGGACACGACCAGGCCTCCGCGCGTGAGCTCGCCGACGAGCTCCACAAGTACCTCGACGAGTCCCAGCTCTACCGAATCGACCACTACCTCGGAAAGATGGGTCTCGAGGAGATTCTCTACCTCCGCTTCTCGAACGCGATGCTCGAGCCGCTCTGGAGTCGGAACCATCTCGAGTCGGTGCAGATCACGATGGCAGAGGACTTCGGGGTCGAGGACCGCGGCCACTTCTACGATCCAGTCGGCGCGTTGCGCGACGTCGTCGTCAACCACCTGATGCAGGTGGTTGCCGCGGCCGCGATGGAGGTTCCCTCCCGGCCCGACCCCGAGTCGATCAAGGATGCCCAGGTCGCCCTCTTCCGCGCGATCGCCGAAGCCGACCCGGCTCACTATGTGCGCGGCCAGTACGACGGCTACCTCGACATCGACGGCGTGGCCCCGAACTCGACGACCGAGACGTACGCGGCACTGCGTCTCGAGATCCTGAACTGGCGCTGGGCGGGCGTGCCATTCTTCATCCGCACAGGCAAGCGCCTCGCGGCCACGGAGACCGAGCTCAGGCTCGTCTTCAAGCACGCCCCGAAGCTCGGCTTCCACCTGCACCCGCGGCGTCCAGAGCCGAACCAGCTCGTGATCAAGCTCGACCCGTCGACCGGAGTCAGGCTCGAGGTCGACGCCCATCGTGCCGACATCGGCGGGGCGTCCACCATCTCGCTCGACATGGAGTTCGCAGAGGAGGGCGGTGAAGGACCGACGCCGTATGAGGTGCTCCTCCACGACGCGATGGTCGGCAACAGCACGCGCTTCACCCGCCAAGACGGTGTCGAGGAGCAGTGGCGGGTCATGCAGCCGCTTCTCGACGCTCCGCCGCCGGTGCACCCCTATCAGCCCGGCACCTGGGGGCCCAAGGAGGCGGACGACCTCGTCGAGGGCTTCGGACGCTGGCAAGAGCCATGGCTGACGCAGTGACCACCACCGACAGCGAGCGCGTGCCGCAGAGCGCGGCCGCGCCGTCGCCGTTTCCGCCGATCGCCGAGTACGCGTTCCTCTCCAACTGCCACACCGGCGCGCTGATCGCACCCGACGGCGCAGTGGACTGGTTGTGCGTCCCGGCGTTCGACTCCCCGAGCATCTTCGGCAGCCTGCTCGATCGCCAGGCGGGGTTGTTCCGGCTCGGGCCCTACGGCATCACACACCCGACCGCGCGGGTATACGAGGCCGGCACGAACGTCTTCGAGACGACCTGGAAGACGCCCGCCGGCTGGATCGTGGTTCGTGATGCTTTGACGATGGGCCCGACGCAGGGTGTCGACACGATCACTCCGCACACGCGTCCGCCGGCCGACGACGACGGCGAGCACGTGCTCGTTCGCACCGTGGAGTGCCTGGAAGGCAAGGTCGAGGTCGAGCTCATCTGCGAGCCCGTGTTCGACTACGGCCGCACGCCCGCCGAGTGGTCGCTCACGGGCGACGGCGCCGCCGATGCGACGGGCGCGGGCCAAACGGTCCGCCTTCGAACAGATCTCGCTCTCGGCATCGAAGGAGAACGCGTTCGCGCCCGGCACATGCTCGAACAGGGCGACCGAGCCTACTGTGCACTCTCGTGGGCAGAGGCCCTCACTGCTCCGGAGAACGTCGACGAGGCGACGGCGCGGCTCGACACCACCGTAGGCTTTTGGCGCGCCTGGCTCGGGCGCGCCCGCATTCCGGATCACCGGTGGCGCGATCCCGTGCAGCGTTCCGCGCTCGCCATCAAGGGCCTGACGTACATGCCCACCGGAGCCACGGTCGCGGCGCTCACGACGTCGCTCCCCGAGACGCCGGGCGGCGAACGCAACTGGGACTACCGCTATACGTGGATGCGCGACGCGACGTTCACGCTGCAGGCGCTCCACTGGCTCAACCTCGACTGGGAGGCGGACGAGTTCATGCAATTCGTCGCCGATGTCGAGCCGACGGAAGACGGATCGCTTCAGATCATGTACGGCATCGACGGGCGCCGCGACCTGACGGAGTCGACACGCGACGATCTCTCCGGCTATGCAGGCGCACGGCCCGTTCGGATCGGCAACGGTGCCTTCGACCAGCGTCAGAACGACGTCTTCGGTGCCGTCCTCGACTCGATCCTCCTCCACACGCGCAGGAGCGAGCGGCTGCCGCGCCGTCTCTGGCCGATAGTCGAAACACAGGCCGAGCTCGCATCGAAGGTCTGGCGCGAGCCCGACCAGGGGATTTGGGAGGCGCGCGGCGCACCGAAGCACTACGTCTCGTCGAAGCTGATGTGCTGGGTGGCGCTCGACCGTGCGGCGACGCTCGGGGAGATCGCCGGCGAGCCGGGACGCGCGCTGGAATGGCGCTCCACGGCCGAGGAGATCAAGACGGACATCCTCGAACACGGCGTGACTGCGGAGGGCGTGCTTCGGCAGCACTACGACACGGACGCGCTCGATGCATCCGTCCTCCTCGCAGCGAACTTCGACTTCCTGCCCGCGGACGACGAGCGTCTCCGCGCAACCGTGAAGGCGATCGCCGAGAATCTGACCGAGAACGGCTTCGTCCTTCGCTATCGAACCGACGAGACCGACGACGGGCTCTCGGGCAAAGAGGGCACCTTCCTGATCTGCTCGTTCTGGCTCGTCTCGGCGCTCGCGATCGTCGGCGAGCTACAGCAGGCCCGTGATCTGATGGAGAAGCTGCTGCGCATCGCCTCCCCGCTCGGCCTCTACGCCGAGGAGTTCGACGCCGATACCGGCCGGCACCTCGGCAACTTCCCCCAGGCCTTCTCGCACCTCGCGCTGATGGAGGCCGCGGCGCGGATCATCCTCGTCGAGCTGATGGAGACCTACTAGCCGATCAAGGGAGACGGCATGGATACCTACGACGTGATCATCATCGGCACTGGCGCGGGCGGCGGAACGCTCGCACGGCACCTCGCGCCGTCGGGGAAGCGGATCCTCCTCCTGGAGCGGGGCGACTGGCTCCCGCGTGAGCCGCAGAATTGGCTCGCGCAGAACGTGTTCCTCGAGAACCGCTACGTCTCTCCGGACACGTGGTACGACGCGCAGGGTAAGGCCTTCCAGCCGCAGGTTCACTACTTCGTCGGCGGAGCGACGAAGCTCTACGGCGCTGCGCTGTACCGGCTCCGCGAGAAGGACTTCGGGGAGCTACGCCACCACGACGGCATCTCGCCCCCGTGGCCGATCTCCTACGACGAGCTCGAGCCCTATTACACCAGGGCCGAACAGCTGTACCACGTGCATGGCGCGCGGGGCGAGGACCCGACCGAGCCGGAGGCCAGCGCACCCTATCCGCATCCCGCGGTCTCGCACGAGCCCCGGATCCAGCAGCTCGCCGACCAGCTTGCCGGCGCGGGCTACCACCCATTCCACGCGCCGTGCGGGATCCTCCTCGACGAGCAGAACATGCCTTACAGCACCTGCGTGCGCTGCGCAAACTGCGATGGCTTCCCGTGCCCGCTACATGCCAAGTCCGACGCCGAAGTGCTCGGCGTGCGGCCCGCGCTCGAACACGACAACGTGACGCTGCTGACGAACGCGAGGGTGACGAGACTGGAGACCAACCCGGCCGGCACCGCGGTTACGGGCGTGGTCGTCGAGCACGACGGTGCGACCGAGACGTTCGCCGGGGATCTCGTCGTCGTCGCATGCGGCGCCGCGAACACGGCGAGGCTGCTGCTCGAGTCCGCGAGCGACAAGCACCCGAAGGGTCTCGCCAACGGCTCCGACCAGGTCGGGCGCAACTTCATGTTCCACGACAGCGTCGCGGTGCTCGCGCTCTCGCGTGAGGAGAACCCGACCGTCTACCAGAAGACGCTGGGCCTCAACGACTTCTACTTCGGCAGCGACGAATTCGAGTACCCGCTCGGGAACATCCAGATGGTCGGCAAGTCACAAGCGGAGATGTTCCGGGGCGAGAAGCCCGGCGAGACGAAGCTCGCGCCCGAGTGGACGCTTGAGCGGGTCGCCCGGCACGCGATCGACTTCTGGCTGTCGACCGAAGACCTCCCACGGCCCGAGAACCGGGTTACCGTCGACGGCGATGGGAAGCTCACGCTGACCTACGCGGAAACGAACGCGGAAGCGAAGAAGCAGCTTTACCACAAGCTCCGAGGGCTGCTGGGCCAGCTGGACATGAACCCCGGCCACCTCTTCCACCGCTTCGCATACATGAAGAACGACATCCCGGTTGCTGGTTGTGCCCACCAGGCCGGCACGTGCCGCTTCGGCTCAGATCCGGCGACGTCCGTGGTCGACGTCGACTGCAAGGCACACGAGCTCGACAACCTCTACGTCGTCGACACGAGCATCTTCCCGTCGATCGGCGCCGTCAAC
>JBKPDB010000151.1:0-3073 GCA_046727655.1 Actinomycetota bacterium | reverse complement strand
GGGGCGCCGCGGGTCGATGCCGGCCTCTTCGAGCTGGGAATTCCGGCGCTCGGGATCTGTTACGGCGCGCAGCTGATGGCGCTCGAGCTCGGCGGGAAGGTGGAGCGCACGGGCGTGTCGGAGTTCGGCAAGACCGGAATGTCCGCCGTCGAGTCGCAGCTCTTCGCCGGCCTGCCTGCAGAGCAGACCGTGTGGATGTCGCACCGCGACACGGTTACCGCTCCGCCGGCCGGCGCGGACGTGGTCGCGACGTCGACGTCAACGCCTGTCGCGGCGTTCGAAGAGCGGAAGCGGGGGCTGTACGGCGTCCAGTTCCATCCGGAGGTCGTCCATACGCCGCACGGCACCGACCTGCTGAAGAACTTCTTGTTCAGCGTTGCCGGCGCCCCTCCCGCATGGACACCGGCGGTGGTGATCGAGGAGCAGATCGAGCGGATTCGCGCGCAGGTCGGCCGTGAGCGTGTGCTCTGCGCCTTGTCCGGCGGAGTGGACTCGGCAGTAGCCGCGCTGCTCGTGCACAAGGCAGTCGGCGACCAGCTGACTTGTGTGTTCGTCGACCACGGGCTGCTGCGCGAGAACGAGGCCGAGCAGGTTGTGGAGACGTTCGGCGGCCACTTCCACGTGCCGCTCGTCCACGTGGAGGCGCAGGACCGGTTCCTTTCGAGGCTCGAGGGCGTCGCCGATCCAGAACAGAAGCGGAAGATCGTCGGCGAGGAGTTCATCCGGGTGTTCGAGGAGGAGGCGTCGAAGCTCGGCGACATCCGTTTCCTCGTGCAGGGAACGCTGTACTCCGACGTGATCGAGTCCGGCGGCAGCGAGGACGGCGTGGCGGCGACGATCAAGTCCCACCACAACGTCGGCGGGCTTCCGGCAGACATGCGGATGCGCCTCGTCGAACCGCTTCGCCTGTTGTTCAAGGACGAAGTGCGTCGCGTCGGCGAGGAGCTCGGGATGCCGGAACGAATGGTGTGGCGGCAGCCGTTCCCGGGCCCGGGCCTCGCGATCCGCATCATCGGTGAGGTCACCGCGGAACGGCTCGAGATCCTGCGGGCGGCGGATGCGATCCTGCAGGACGAGATCCGGCGCGCCGGCCTCTACCGCGACCTGTGGCAGTCCTTCGCAGTGCTACCGGCGATCCGCTCCGTCGGCGTGCAGGGCGACGAGCGGACGTACGCGTACCCGATCGTCATCCGCGCCGTCACGTCCGAGGACGCGATGACGGCCGACTGGGCTCGCCTGCCGTACGACCTCCTCGAGACGATCTCGAGCCGCATCATCAACGAGATCCCGGGTGTCAATCGCGTCGCGCTGGATTTGAGCTCGAAACCGCCGGCAACGATCGAATGGGAGTAACGCTCAGCGGACGTTGAACCCGCTCAGGCCTTCCGGTTGCTCGTCGATCGCCTCGACCGACTCGACGCTCGCGCCGCGGGGACCACGATGCGCGAACTCGACGAGACGCGCCACGGCGTCTTCGTCACCTTCGAACACGGCCTCGACCGTCCCGTCCCAACGGTTCGCGACCCAGCCTGCAACACCGTGCTGTTGCGCCAGCCGCCGGACCGAGTCGCGGAAGAACACGCCCTGGACGCGGCCCTGGACGATGACGCGGCGGCGGATCACGCGGCGTATTGTCGCGCTGTGGAGTTCAAGGACGTCTTGCGCCGCCGCCGGATTGTGCGCGCCTACCAGCCCGACCCGGTCCCGCACGAGACGCTCGAGCGGATCGTCCACTCGATCCGCCGCGCGCCGAGCGCCGGCTTCAGCCAGGGTCAGCGCCTGATCGTCCTCACGGAGCCCGAGCGGCGCCGCGACATCGCCGAAGCCGTCGGCGAGGACTTTTACGTCGGACAGGGCTTCGCACCCTGGATCAGCGGGGCCGCAGCGCTCGTCGTCGTCTGCACGCGCGAGGAGGACTACCACGACCGCTATCGCCAGCCCGACAAGCTGGACGCAGGGGAGGAGATCGAATGGCCGGTTCCGTACTGGCACGTCGACGCCGGCGCGGTCGCGATGCTCGTCCTGCTCGCCGCGGTCGACGAAGGGCTGGCCGCCGGTGTGTTCGGCGTTCCCGCGGAACGAATGGAGCGCGTGCGCGAACTGCTGGGGCTGCCGGACGACGTCGCGATCGTCGAGGTGATCACGCTCGGCTACGCCGCCGAGGACGCTGCGTCAGATCAGCTCTCGAGCCGAGGCACACGGCCGCGCCGTCCGCTGGACGAGCTCGTCCACTGGGAGCGCTGGTGACGCCGTGGACCCGGAGCGCTTCGTCGCGCACCTCGCGTCGGCTCGGATCGGAACGACCTTCAACTTCTACCGCGAGGGGCAAGGCGCGAAGCTGCGACGCGAGCGGCTCGCGGCGTACCTGGACGACAAGGCCGACGCGTCCGTGCTGCTCGTGGGGGAGGCGCCGGGCTACCGCGGCGCGCGGGTCTCCGGGATCCCGTTCACGTCCGAGCGGCAGCTCACCGGCACCGGTCCCGCGGAGGCGACGGCGACGATCGTTCAAGCCGTCCTGGCCGATCTAGAGCTCGACGCGCTCTGCTGGAACGTCGTGCCGACACATCCCGGCACAGCCACATCGAACAGGCTTCCCACGCGGGCGGAAGTCGTCGACGCCGCACCGTTCCTCGATGAGCTGGCGCGCAGCCGACCAGTGATCGCCGTCGGACGCCTCGCCGCGGCGGTGACAGGCGCGCCGTATGTTCGACATCCCTCGCATGGCGGCGCGAGTGCGTTCCGCGCCGCGCTCACCGCGTTCGTCAAGGCGCCGTAGCGGGCGAAAGATCCACGCACTCGCCTCCGTCCAGTCAGAACCGACAGAGGGGGCAGAGCGATGAGCACGACGGAAAGCCCGGACCAGCACGGTTAAAGCCGCAAGAGTTTCCAGCGGCGGCCAGTAAATCAAGCCAAAATGCGCCCGGATTGGGCGGCGCTCCCTGCTACCATTGCGCCCCGGCGGACGCCAAGTCCGCCTTTTTGACGGTATGAAGACCTACAGCGCAAAGCCCGGAGAGATCGCCCGCGAGTGGTACGTCGTCGACGCGGAGGGACAGACCCTCGGCCGTCTCGC
>JBKPDB010000150.1:0-7646 GCA_046727655.1 Actinomycetota bacterium | reverse complement strand
GCTTCACAACGGTCGAGCTCATGCTGCCTCCTTTGTCATTCGTTGCGCAGGATGCCTGACTCGCGGGTGAGACGCTGGGCGATCGTCACCGGGATGATCGTCACCAGCAGGATGACGAAGACGATCACGTTGACCTCCGGGAGCTGCTGGCCGATCCGGATGTTCCCGAAGATCCAGATCGGCAAGGTGTTCTGAGCGCCGGCCGTGAACGTCGTCACGATCACTTCGTCGAACGACAACGCGAACGCGAGCAGCGCGCCCGAGACGAGAGCCGTCGAGATGGCCGGGAAGATGACGAAGCGGAACGTCTGCCAGCCATCGGCACCGAGGTCCATCGACGCCTCGGTGAGCGACGTCGGCGTTCGCCGCAGCCGTGCGATGACGTTGTTGTAGACGATGACGATGCAGAAGGTCGCGTGCCCGACGATGATCGTCCAGAGGCTGAAGTTCGTGTGCCAGAACGTGAAGAAGGAGTTGAGCGCCATCCCGGTGATGATTCCGGGGAGCGCAATCGGCAGGACGAACAGGAACGAGATCGCCTCGCGGCCGAAGAACCGGAAACGATGGACGGCGAAGGCCGCCGCCGACCCGAGCAGGAGAGCGATCGCAGTCGCCCCGAGGGCTGCCTTGACGGACAGCAGGAGCGCCTGCTGCATCTCGCCGTCGTGGAGTGTCGGGCTGAACCACTTCGTCGTCCAGTCGGTGATCGGCCAGCCTTGCGCCGTCTGGGCGTTGAACGCGTAGAGGACGATGATGACGATGGGGAGGTGCAGGAAAAGGACGACGAGAAGCGTCCATGCCCGCAACCCCATCTTCGTCGCCCTCGTCTCCATCACAGCGCCTCGAATGCGCCGGTGCGCCGCGCCAGCACGAGATAGATCGCCATGACGATGAGCGGAATCGACGCGAACGCCGCCGCGAAGGGAAGATTTCCTGCGGAGCCGAGGCCGCTCGAGTAGACCACGTTGCCGATGAAGGTCGAGCCGGCGCCCCCGACGAGCGTCGGCGTGATGTAGTCGCCGAGCGTCAGGGAGAACGTGAAGATCGAGCCGGCGATCAAGCCCGGAAGAGCGAGGGGAAGGATCACCGTCCTGAACGTCCTGAGCCCCTTCGCGCCCAGGTCGCGTGACGCCTCGATGTACGAGTCCGGAATGCGCTCGAGCGCCGCGTAGACGGGCAGGATCATGAACGGCAGCCAGATGTACGAGAACACAAGCCACATGGCGGTATTCGAGTAGCCGATGTTCGCGCCGGGAAGGCCGATCTTCTCGAGCGACCAGTTGAGAATGCCATCCTGAGCGAGGATCACCTTCCACGCGTAGACGCGAACGAGGTAGCTCGACCACAGCGGCAGGAGCACGAGGACGAACAGCAAGGCGCGCATCCGACGGGATGCGAGCCGCGCCATGTAATAGGCGAAGGGGAAGGCCAGGATCGCGTCGGTGATCGTGACGAGCGCCGCGATCACGACCGTACGGACAATGACCCGCCGCCAAGCCGCGCTCGTGAAGATCTCGCGGAAGTTGTCGAGGTTCCAGCTGTGAACCACCTTCGTCGTGAAGACGTCGACCGACCAGAACGCAGAGACGAACAGCACCGCTAGTGCGGCGATGTACAGCAGCACGAACCAGCCGATCGGCGGGATGAGCAGCGCGAGACCGCGCAGCCATGGAAACCGCCAGAACGACGCCGATAGCCTCCGGCGGGCCCTCGCGACGGAGGGCCCGCCGGACGGCGGGACTAGGACGTCGCCTGTTGCCAGGCGCTGACCCACTTCGTGTAATCCATGCAGTCCTTCTTGCCGTTGCCACAGTCGGCGACGGGCGTCTTCCAGAACTTGATCGAGCGGTAGTACGCCTCAGGCGCGTTCGCGTGGTAGGCCGAGCACGATCCCTTGCTGAGCTTGTTCATGTGCACGCAGGCGAGCTTGTTCACCGGCGTCTCGCCCCAGGTGACAGCCTGCATAGCCTGCACCTTCGGGCTCGAGATGTAGGCGTACCACTTGTACGCGCAGTTCGGGTGCTTCGCCTTGGCCGACAGCATCCACGTGTCCAGCCAGCCGGTGGCTCCCTCCTTTGGGATGATCTCGCGCACCGGCACCTTCGCTGCCTTCAACGTTCCGGTCGTGATCGGCCAGGAAGCGCCGATCCAGGCATCGCCGTTCTTGAACAGGCTCACCTCGTCGGAGGAGAGGCCCCAGTACTTCTTGATCAGCGGCTTCTGCTTCTTGACCAACGCGATCGCCGCGTCGAACTGCTTCTTGTTGAGCTCGTAGGGATCCTTGATCCCGAGCGAGGGCTTCGTCTTCGAGAGGTAGAGCGCGACGTCCGCGATCTGGATCGGGTTGTTCGGAACCGTGATCCGGCCCTTGTACTTCGAGCCGTAGATCGCGCTCCAGCTCGTGGGAGCCGGCTTCACCTTCTTCGTGTTGAACATGAGCGTGTTCGGCCCCCACTGCAGCGAGATCCCGTAGTGCTTGCCGTCGACGGTGTTGTTGGGCGGGCCCTGGAAGGCCTTGAAGAAGCTCTTCCAGCCCGGGACGAGGGCCGTGTTCACCGCCTGGACGTCCTTCCCGTAGATGAGACGGAGACTGGCGTCGCCGGACGCCGACACCATGTCGTACTGCCCGCCGCCGCCCGAGCGCATCAACGTGACCATCTCGTCCGAAGTCCCGGCGTACTTGGCCTGCACCTTGCACCCGGTCTGCTTCTGGAACGGCTTGACCCACTTCGGGTCGAGGTAGCCCTCCCACGCGATCATCGTCAGCTTGCCCTCGCCGGCCCCGACCTTTGTCGGAAGCTCGGTCTGAGTGCTGCCGGAACCGGCTCCGGCTGCCGGCACGCACAGCGCCGCGGCCAGTGCGGCAACCAGTACGTGCCCCCTGGGAATCATGATCATGCTTGCCCTCCTGGTGGTTCGATGTCGAAGGTGTGCTCAGGACGCCACTCGAGGCGCACCCGCCGGCCCCTGGACTCGAGCGCCTCCTGTGAGGACGTCTCGAGGTTCTGCTTCACGACGCTGAGCTCGCCCCCCGAGTCGAGCTCGACGACGTATCTCGTGAACATGCCGACGTACACGACATCGCGGATCCGGCCCGACTCCCCGCCGCGTTCGTCGAAGTGCATCTGGATCTTCTCCGGCCGGACCGTGAACTTCCGCCCCTCGCGCTCGAGGACGTTCGAGACGCCGACGAAGCCGGCGACGAACTCCGTCGCCGGGTGCTCGTAGACCTCTGCGGGCGTGCCGATCTGCTCGATCCGCCCTTCGTTGAAGACGGCGACCCGGTCGCTCATCGTCAGCGCCTCTTCCTGGTCGTGTGTGACGTACACGAACGTGATCCCGACCTCGCTGACCTCACGTTGGATCCGCTTCAGCTCGATCTGCATCTCCTGCCGGAGCTTCAGGTCGAGCGCGCCGAGCGGCTCGTCGAGGAGAAGCACCCGCGGCGCGTTGACGAGCGCCCGCGCGAGCGCGATGCGTTGCCGCTGCCCACCCGAGAGCTGGATCGGCTTGCGATTCGCGACGTTGGGCAGCCGGACGACGTCGAGGATCTCCTCGACGCGCCGCTTGCGCTCCGCCCTCGGGACGCGCTTCACGCGCAGGCCGTAGGCGACGTTGTCGGCGACGGTCATGTGCGGGAACAGCGCGTAGTCCTGGAAGACGGTGTTGACGTCCCGCTCGTACGGTGCGCGGCTCGTCACGTCGGCGCCGTGGAGCTCGATGCGGCCGGCATCGGGGCGCTCGAAGCCCGCGATGATCCTGAGCGTCGTCGTCTTGCCGGACCCCGAAGGGCCGAGGAGCGTGAAGAACTCGCCGCTCGCCACCTCGAGGTCGACGTGGTCGACGGCGACCACCTCGCCGTAGGTCTTGCGCACTCCGACGAGCCGTACGTCCACCGCAGCCGGGATTGTCGACGAGACCGGCGGGGTCTCAGGCAGCGTCCGCGTCGCCAAGAGCCTCCTCCAGCAGGTCCAGCCCGCGCTCGAGCAGCGCATCGTCGATCGACAGCGGCACCAGGATGCGGATGACGTTCCCGTAGATCCCACACGACAAGAGCACGAGGCCGCGCTCCCGCGCCGCTGCGGTGACGCGGGACGCAAGCTCCCCCGTCGGCTCCGAGAGCTCGATGGCGAGCATAGGGCCGAGCCCTCGGACCTCGCCGAGCGAGTCGCTGCGAGCCACCAGCTCCTCCAGGCGCGTCCGGATGCCGCGGCCGAGCTCTTCGGCGCGTGCACGGAACTCTGCGCTGCGGACGTCCTCCAGGACGGCAAGGGCCGCGACGCACGCGAGGGGATTGCCTCCGAAGGTGCCGCCTAGCCCGCCCGGCGGAACCGCGTCCATGAGCTCCGTACGTCCCGTGACGCCTGCAAGGGGAAGCCCTCCGCCGAGCGACTTCCCGCTCACGATCAGATCCGGCTCGACGCCGTAGTGCTCGATCGCCCAGACGGGGCCCGTCCGTCCGATTCCCGCCTGGACCTCGTCGTCGACGTAGAGGATCCCCTGCTCGTCGCAAATGTCCCTCAGGCGGCGCGGGAAGTCGTCGGGCATGGGGATGAATCCACCCTCGCCCTGCACCGGCTCGAGCACGACGCATGCGACCGAGGCCGGGTCGACGTCCTGCTTGAACAGGTGGCTCAGGGCGCTGAGCGCGTCGTCCGTCGTGATGTCGCGGTACGGATAGGGAGCGGGGGAGCGGTAGACCTCGGGCGCGAACGGGCCGAAGCCCTGCTTGTACGGCACTACCTTGGCCGTCAGGGCCATGGTCAGGTTGGTGCGGCCGTGGAAGGCGTGGTCGAAGGCGATCACGGCCGGCCGGCCGGTCGCGACGCGCGCGATCTTGACGGCGTTCTCGACGGCCTCCGCGCCCGAGTTCACGAGGATCGACTTCGTGGCCGCGTCGCCGGGCCACGTCTCGTCGAGCAGCCGGCAGACGTCGACGTACGGCTCGTACATCCCGACCATGAAGCACTGGTGCAGGTAGCGCTCGGCCTGCTCCCGGACGGCCGCGGCCGCAAAGCCGTGACCCGTGTTCTGACAGCCGAGGCCGCCGGCGAAGTCGACGTATTCGCGGCCGTCGGCGTCCCAGATCCGTGCGCCCTCGGCGCGCGCGACGACGAGTGGTGTCGTCGCGATCCCGCGCGCGACGTACCGGTCCCGCTCGGCGGCAATGCGGGCGTTTTCGCTCCTCGTCGCAACTGCTGTCTCTTCAGGCGACACCGGCGACGCTCCTTTCGACGATTCCGTAGTCCATCCAGCGGTGTGCATGCGGTCCAGGAAGACCTCTGCGTCGAAGGCCTCGGGGCCGAGCACTCCGGCTCCCTTCCAGCTGTCGTCCTCGAGCAGCTCGAGCGCGAGCACCGGGTTGATGGCCGTCTGCCACACGACCGCCTGGCAGCCGTATTCCCGCATCGTCTGCTCGTTGTCTGCGACGTGGTACAGGTAGACGCTCCGCGGCGAGCCGTCGGTGCCCGTTCCGGTCACGAACGTTCCGGCGCAGGTCTTCCCCGACATCCGGTCGCCGAGGCCGGCGGGGTCCGGGAGGACGGCCGCGACGACGTCCCGCGGCGAGACCTCGGCGCCGCGCACGCGCACGGGCTTCGTCGAGTCGAGGCCGAGGAGGTTCAGCGTGCGCAAGACCTGGATGAACTCGTCCCCGAGGCCGTACTTGAACGTCACGCGTCCGCACTCGATCGCACGGGGGATCAGCACGACCTCCTCGTGCTCGACGTTCACGCATTCGATCGGGCCGATTCCCTCCGGGAAGTCGAAGACCTCCGGCTCGGAGAACGGCTCCGTCGTGTACCAGCCGCGGTCGCGCTCCCATACGAGCGGCGGGTTCAGGCACTCCTCGATCGTCGTCCAGATGGAGAACGTGGGGGCGAATGCGTAGCCCTCGACGACGAGGTTCGCGCCGTCGCGGACGCCGATCTCGTCGATCGACGAGAAGAGGTGGTCCGCTGCGTAGCGTGCGAAGACATCCGACAGCCCCGGCTCGACGCCCATGCCGACGAGCGCGAGCAGCCCGGCCTCCTGCCACCGCTCGTGCTCGGCGAACTGGAGGTCGCCCAGCATCACACCCGGCCGCTCGTACGGCTCTTCCGGATGCGGCTCCGACAAGGTCATCGCCATGTCGAGATAGGTGCAGCGGGCCTCGAACGCGCCCGCGAAGATCTGGGGGTTGAAGCGGGGATCGGCCGCGTTCACGATCACGTCTGCCTGCGCGTCGCGGGCGGCTTCGACCACGGCAGCGCGATCGGACGCGTCGATTCGCGTCGCCGAAAAGCGATCCGGCTCGCCCAGCCGGCGGACTGCGCGCTCCGCGTGACCGAGGTCGATGTCGGCCAGCGTCATCCGCTCGAAGAAGCTTCGGTGCTGCGCCACGGCGGCGATTGCGGATCCGACCCCGCCGGCACCGACGACCAGGACGTTCACTAGGTGCGAGCATTCCCGATTCGCCGACGAACTGCAAGGGGGAACGTGCGCATTCCGACGGTGAAACGCCTGGAGATTGACCCAACGCGACGAGAGTGGTACGAATCGCTTCGCATTGCGCAGGATCGAGGCTCAGCCCTCGAGCGTCGTCGAACGACGTGGACCCATTCGCGGCCGGCGTCGGATCGACGCCCTCGACCAGGGCATCATCGAGGCGCTTCAGGCCAACGGGCGTGAGCCGTTTCGCCGCATCGCGGGCCGGCTCGGCGTCTCCGAGGCGACGGTGCGGGCGCGCTACACACGGCTCGCCGAAGACGACATCCTGCAGGTGGTCGGCGTCACGAACCCCCTCGGGCTCGGGTTCGAACAGGCGCTCGTCGGTCTGAAGACCGCGGGCTCGCCGGAGCCCGTCGCCGACGCGATCGCAAGCTGGGACGAAGCAGACTACGTCGTCATCACCGCGGGCCAGTACGACCTCGTGGTCGAGATCCTGGCGAGCGACCGCCGCCAACTGCTCGAGATCACGAATCGCATGCGCGCGCTCGACGGCGTCGTCTCGACGGAGACCTTTCTGTACCTGGACATGGTCAAGCAGCTCTACGACTGGGGCGCACGCGTGAGGAGGGACGAATGACGGCGACTGCACCGGAGACACTCGATCTGCAGCGGGCGGCGCGGGAGCACCTGTGGCTGCACTTCTCGCGCATGGCCGGCTATCGCGACGGCGTGCCGATCATCGTACGGGGGGACGGGTGCTACCTCGAGGACACGAACGGCAAGCGCTACCTCGACGCGCTCGCCGGGCTGTTCTCGGTCAACATCGGCTACGGGTACGGCGAGGAGATCGGCGAGGCCGCGGCGGCGCAGATGCGCGAGCTGCCGTTCTACACCAACTGGGGCTACGCGCATCCCCGGGCGATCGAGCTTGCATCCGAGATCGCGTCGCTGACGCCCGGGGACCTGAACCGCGTCTTCTTCGTCTCCGGCGGCTCGGAGGCGGTCGAGTCGGCGTGGAAGCTCGCTCGGCAGTACTACGGCGCCCGCGGGCAGCAGCGCCTCCGCGCGGCGGTCGCGCGCACCGGCAGCGAGCCTCCGACTCGAGTCGACGAAGCGCGTGCGATCCAAGGCGCGGGCTTGCGGCGCTGGAAAGCCGTCTCGCGTCATGTCGCGTACCACGGAACGACGATGGGGGCGCTGTCGATCAACGGCATTCC
>JBKPDB010000149.1:0-14326 GCA_046727655.1 Actinomycetota bacterium | reverse complement strand
CGGCCGGCCTCAAGAGCCCGCCGAAGACGATGTCGCAGCTGACGGCATACGCGAAGAAGCTCACGAAGAGGAGCTCGAACGGCGCCATCAAGGTCGCCGGCTACAACCCGTTCCTCGGCTTCTATGCCGGCAACGCTCCCGACCTGAGCACGTACGCGCCGCTCTTCGGAGCGAAGTACGTCGACGGCAGCGGGAAGTCCACGCTCTCTCGCGATCCGGCCTGGACCAGGTTGCTGAAGTGGCAGAAGAACCTCGTTGACTGGTACGGCTACAAGAACCTGCAGAAGTTCAACGCGGGTGCGGCCGACGAGTTTTCGGCCTCGCACGCGTTCGAGATCGGCAAGCTTGCGATGATGATCGACGGCGAGTGGCGAGTCGCGTTCATCCAGGCCGAGCATCCGGGGTTGAGCTACGCCACCGCTCCTGCTCCGGTCGACGACACCAAGCCGAATCTCTACGGCGGCGGGTACGTCAACGGCACGATCATCGGCATCCCCAAGGGGGTGAAGCACAAGGATCAGGCGTGGAAGCTGCTCAAGTATCTGACCACTAACGCTCATCCGCTGGCGCTGTTCTCCAACGGGATCCGGAATGTGCCGACGACGAAGGCGTCTCTGACTTCGCCGGAGATCAAGCCCGACGCTCACTTCAAGACGTTCCTCAAGGTCTTCGCGAATCCGAACTCGAAGACGACGCCGATCACGGCTGCCGGAAACGCCTACGGGACGCTGATCCAAGCGTTCGCGGTGAAGTGGCAGGCCGGTCACGTCAGCGACCTCTCCGCCGGGCTGAAAAAGCTCGACAAGCAGATCGACGCACAACTGAAGCAGGCGCAGGCGGGCGGAGTGCCGTGACAGATACAGCAGTACCAGCCGCCGTTCCGTTTTCAGTGGAACGCCGGCGGGCGAGGCGGAAGGCGGCCTGGCGCCGCCGCCGCCTCGCCCTGCTGCTGATGTCCCCGTGGCTGGTCGGCTTCTCGGTCTTCTTCGGCTACCCGCTCGTCATGAGCGTGTACCTGTCGTTCACGCACTACGACCTGCTGTCGCCGCCGAAGTGGATCGGGACGGCCAACTACCGCTACCTCTTCAGCTCGGACCCGCAGGTCGGACCCGCAGTGAAGAACACGCTGTGGCTGATCGTCATCATGGTGCCGCTCCAGGTGCTCTTCGCGTTCGGCGTCGCGATGATGCTTGCACGTGCAAGGCGAGGCGTCGGTTTCTTCCGCACGATCTTCTACCTGCCTGCCCTTGCGCCGCCGGTTGCGGCCACGATGGCGTTCGTCTACCTCCTGAATCCCGCGACCGGTCCGGTGAACGTCATCCTCGGACATCTGGGCATCGACGGGCCGCTTTGGTTCCAGTCGCCGGGCTGGTCGAAGCCGTCGCTCACGTTGCTCAGCATCTGGGGCGTCGGGAACATCATGATCATCTTCCTGGCGGCGATCCTCGACGCGCCGCAGCAGCTCTACGAATCGGCTGAGCTCGACGGCGCGAACGCCTTCCAGCGGATGCGCTGGGTGACCCTTCCGACGATCAGCCCGGTGATCCTCTTCTCGGTCGTGATCGGCGTGATCGCGGCGTTGCAGTACTTCACGCAGGCCTACGTCGCGGCCAACATCGCGGCCGGCCAGGCGTCGCAGGCCGGCGATCAGACGGTCAACAACCTCGGGTATCCGGAAGGCTCGACGCTCTTCTATCCGGTGCTGCTGTACCAGCACGGCTTCAAGTTCTTCAACATGGGCTATGCGTCGGCGCTCTCCGTTCTGCTCCTCGCCGTCGCGTTCACGATCACCGTCCTGATTATTCGCAACTCGCGGCGGTGGGTCCACTACGCGGGAGCTGTGCGTTGAGTACCGCGAGCGTTCCGGTCGCCGCAGGAACACTCGTCCGGCGGAAGCCGCCATGGGCAGTGCGGCGGCGCCGCTTCTTGCTCGCCGTCGCGAACCACTCGCTGCTGATCGTCGCGGCGGTCATCTTCCTCTCGCCGTTCATCTTCATCGTGCTGACGTCGCTGATGACGAACAGCCAGGCGCTGTCCTCACACCTGTGGCCGAGCCCGTTCCGCTGGCAGAACTACATCGACGTGTTCCATCAGGCGCCGATCTGGCGCTGGACGCTGAACACGATGACCTACGCATGCCTGGCGACGCTGGGCGTGCTCTGCTCGAGCATTCCGGTCGCATACGCGCTGTCGCGCATCCGCTGGCGCGGTCGCAACATCGCGTTCGGGACGGTGCTGATCGCGCTGATGCTGCCGCCCGTCGTGTCGGTCGTGCCGCTCTACGTCATGTGGGCGAAGCTCCACCTCGTCGGCGGGCTCGCGCCGCTGATCATCCCCAACTGGTTCGGCGACGCCTTCTCGATCTTCCTCCTGCGCCAGTTCTTCCTGACGATTCCGGAGGAGTACCTGGACGCCGCTCGTGTCGACGGCTGCGGTGAGCTCCGCATTCTGGTGACTGTCGTCCTGAGACTCGCGAAGCCCGCGATCGCGGCGGTCGCGCTCTTCTCGTTCCTGTACACGTTCAACGACTTCTTCCTGCCGCTCCTCTACCTGCGTGAAAACCCGAGCCACTGGGTGCTGCAGATCGGGCTCTCGGAGTTCCGGTCGCTTCACCAGGTGCAGTGGAACCTGACGATGGCCGCGACGCTGCTCGTGATGGCGCCCGTGATCCTCGTGTTTTTCCTGGCGCAAAAGGCGTTCGTGGAGGGCGTGACCCTGACAGGGGTGAAAGGATGAAGATCGCCGTCATCGGCGGCGGCTCGACGTACACGCCGGAGCTGGTCTCGGGCCTCTCACGCGAGCGCGACCGGATCGATGTCCGCGAGCTCGTCCTCCAGGACATCGACGAGGAGCGGCGCGAGGTCGTCGGCGGAATGGCCGCGCGCATGCTCGACGCGCAGGGATTCGACGGCGCGCTGGAGGTCACCGACGATCTCGACCGGGCGGTCGACGGCGCGGACTTCGTCCTGATCCAGATCCGCGTCGGCGGCCAGGACGCGCGCCTCCTGGACGAGACGGTGCCGCTCGCCTGCGGGTGCGTCGGCCAGGAAACCACCGGCGCTGGCGGCCTCGCGAAGGCGCTCCGCACGGTGCCCGTCGTGCTCGAGATCGCGGAGCGCGTCCGCGAGCTCGCCGCGGACGACGCGTGGATCGTGGACTTCACGAACCCCGTCGGGATCGTGACGCGGTCGCTCCTCGACCACGGTCACCAGGCGGTCGGGCTCTGCAACGTCGCGATCGGCTTTCAGCGATCGTTCGCGCGCCTGCTCGGCGTGGAGCCGGAGCGCGTGGAGGTCGACCAGGTCGGCCTGAACCACCTGTCGTGGGTGCGGTTCGTGCGGCTCGACGGTCGCGATGTCCTGCCGGAGCTGCTCGCGGAGCACGGGGACGAGCTCGCGGATCACGTCGACGTCCCGCGACGCTTGATCGACGAGCTCGGGGTCGTGCCGTCGTACTACCTGCACTACTTCTACGCCCACGACCAGATCGTCGCCGAGCAGCTCGAAGCCGTTCCGCGCGCAGCCGCCGTCGCGGAGATCGAGCGTGAGCTCCTCCAGCTCTACCGCGACCCGCAGGTCGTCACGAAGCCGCCGTTGCTCGAGCGGCGCGGCGGTGCGTTCTACAGCGAAGCGGCGATCGGCCTCGTCGGCGCCCTGGCGGCCGACTCGGGCGAGACGCACGTCGTCGACGTCCGCAACGAGGGAACCATCGACGGTCTGGCGACGGACGACGTCGTCGAGGTCCTGGCGAGCGTGGACCGGCGCGGCGCGACGCCGCTGCGGCAGCCTACGGTCGGGCCCGAGCTGCTCGGCTTGATCCAGCACGCCGCCGCGTACGAGCGGCTCGCCGCGCTCGCTGCGCTGAGCGGAGATCCGGCCGACGTCCGGAAGGCGCTGCTGGCGCATCCACTCGTCGGCCAGCATCCGCTGTCCGAGGAGCTCGCCGAGCGCCTGCTCGAGGCGGGCGCGGCCCACCTCCCACGATTCCACGCGGACGTGGGGCGATGAGCCGGGCGAGCGTCCTTGCGGTCGACGGCGGCAACTCGAAGACCGACCTCGCGCTTGTCGCCGCGGACGGCAACGTGCTCGCGCTCGTGCGCGGCCGCCCCAGCTCTCCCCAACACCTCGGAGTGGACGGCTCGCTGGAGGTCCTGGCGGGCCTCCTCTCCGAGGCGAAGGGGCAGGCGGCCCTCGACGGTCGCGGACGACGCGTCGCGGAGGTCGGCGCTTTGCTGATGGCGGGCGTCGACTTTCCCGCAGAAGAGACTGCCATGCGCGGCGCGCTCGAGACGCGCGGCTGGGCCCGTCGCTTCACAGTCGACAACGACACGTTCGCGGTCCTTCGTGCCGGCACGGAGCGCGGGTGGGGCGTCGCCGTCACGTGCGGCGCCGGCATCAACTGCGTGGGGATCGCGCCCGACGGCCGTCACGCGCGCTTCCCGGCGCTCGGCGCGATCACCGGCGACTGGGGCGGAGGCTACGACCTCGGCCTGGCGGCGGTGTCGGCCGCGGCCCGCGGCGAGGACGGCCGCGGCCCGCGCACGAGCCTGGAGCGCGCAGTGCCGGCGTACTTCGGGCTGGCCACGCCGAGCGAGCTCGCCGAGGCGATCCACACGGGCAAGCTCGAGCTGCGCCGCGTCGTGGAGCTGGCGCCGCTCGTGATCGAGGAGGCGGCGGACGACGCCGTTGCCGCCGACATCGTGCGGCAGCTCGCGTCCGAGGTCGTCGCGCTTGCGCGCGTCGCCTTGACGCGACTGGGTCTGACGGGCGAGCCGGTCGAGGTCCTGCTCGGCGGCGGCGTCCTGCAGGACCCCGACGGCAACCTGCTCGCCGCGATCGTCGACGGGCTTCGTGAAACGGCGCCTGCGGCGGTCGTCCGGCCGACCGCGGCGCCCGCGATCGTCGGAGCCGCCCTGCTCGGTCTCGACGAGCTCGGTGCCGAGGCCGATGCCCAGTCGCGGCTCCGCCGCGAGCTCGCGGCAGCGTTCTCGCAGCTGGAAGGCTTGGCCAGCGTTGGCTGACGTCCGGTTCGTCCAGGCGACGCGCGTCTACCCTGGGAACGACCAGCCCGCCGTCGACGCGCTCGACCTCGAGATCGCGGACGGCGAGTTCATGGTCCTGGTCGGTCCGTCGGGATCCGGCAAGACGACCGCCTTGAGGATGCTGGCAGGGCTCGAGGAGATCGACGCCGGCGCCGTCTTCATCGGCGAGCGCGACGTCAGCGATATACCGCCGAAGCAGCGGGACGTCTCGATGGTGTTCCAGAACTACGCCCTGTATCCGTACCTCACCGTCGCGGCGAACATCGGCTTTCCGCTGCGAATCGCCGGCGTGAAGAAGCGTGAGCGGGAGCTCCGCGTCAAGGAGGTCGCCAGGATGCTCGGCCTCACGGAGTTCCTCGAGCGCAAGCCGGCGCAGCTCTCGGGCGGCCAGCGCCAGCGCGTTGCGATGGGACGGGCGATCATTCGGACTCCGAGCGTCTTCCTCATGGACGAGCCGCTTTCGAACCTCGACGCGAAGCTGCGCGTGCAGATGCGCGCGGACATCGCGGCGCTGCAATCCGATCTCGGGATCACGACCGTCTACGTCACGCACGACCAAGCGGAGGCGATGACCTTGGGGCACAAGGTCGCCGTTCTGCACCTGGGTCGGCTGCAGCAGTGCGGGCCGCCGCGCGAGCTGTACGAGCGCCCGGCGAATGTCTTCGTCGCGGGCTTCATCGGCTCGCCGGCGATGAACATCTGCACCGTGCCCGTCAAGAACGGCGCAGCGTCGTTCGGCGGCGTCGACGTGCCGGTGCCGCGAGGATCGGCCCTCAACGGCCAGACGAGCCTCGTCGTCGGCGTCCGGCCGGAGTCGCTCGACGTCGCCGGCGAAGGCATTCCCGCGAGAGTGGACGTGATCGAGGACGTCGGCGCCGACGCATACGTGTTCTGCACGGCAGACCTGGAGGGTGTGAGCACACGCCTGGTGGCGCGCACGGACGCTCGGCACGCCCCGGAGCAGGGCGACCGCGTGACTCTTCTGCCGCGCACGGACGAGGCGCATCTCTTCGACCCGGCGTCCGGCGAACGGCTCGGCGTTCGCTGAGCCGGCGCCGACGAAGCGCCGCCAGCGCATAAGCTCCCGGCGCTGCCGGTGGCGAGGACGATCTTGATCGTGGATGACTTCGCGCCCTTTCGGGACAGCGCGCGCAGCCTGCTGGAGGCTGAGGGCTTCGCGGTCGTAGGTGAAGCGGAGGACGGCGCGGGCGCGCTCCGCCTCGTCGAAGAGCTCCGCCCCGAGATCGTGCTCCTCGACGTGCAGCTGCCCGACTTCGACGGCTTCGAGGTCGCCCGTCGCCTACGCGACTTCGACCCGCGGCCCGAGGTGATTCTCATCTCGAGTCGCGAGGACTACCGTGCGCTCGTCGGACCGGGCGACGCCCGCGCATTCCTGCGCAAGGACGAGCTCTCCGGGGAGACGCTCGCCGCAGCGCTCGGCTGACACGGCCGGCTAGGGCCGCGATCTATGGCGCGCGAGTTGCGCGATCTCTTTCCACCGCTTCTTCCGGGCGAGGTGGAGGCGCCGGTCGCTTCGGGCCGCAATGGCTTCCAGCTCACGCTGCAGCTTGCGCCACGAGCGCAGGCGGTCGAGCTCCAGCCGCCCGCCGTCGACCGCCGCCTGGACGGCGCACCCCGGCTCGTGCACGTGGGCGCAGTCACGGAACCGGCACTCGGCCGCGAGCGCCTCGATGTCCTCGAACGCCGCGCTGAGGTCGCCCTCCCAGAACTGCAGCTCGCGCAGACCCGGCGTGTCGATCACGAGCGCACCCCCCGGAAGCCGGACCAGCTCTCGGTGCGTGGTCGTGTGCCGGCCCGTGCCGTCGGCGGCCAGGGCTCGGGTCGCCATCAGCTCCGTCCCGGCGAAGCTGTTCAGCAGGCTCGACTTGCCGACGCCGGAGGATCCGAGCAGGACGGCGGTCCGTCCGGGCTCGAGCCGCGCGGCAAGCGCATCCAGGCCTTCGGCCGTCACGTTCGACACCGGATACACGGGGACGCCGATCGCAACGCTCTCGGCGGACAGCACGGCGGCCGCGACGTCGTCACACACGTCGGTCTTCGTCAGCACGACGACCGGTTCCGCACCGCTCTCCCATGCCGTGGCGACGTAACGCTCGAGCCGGCGGAGGCTGAAGTCGTCGTCCAGTCCTCCGAGGAGCAACGCGACGTCGACGTTCGCTGCCAGCACCTGGTCGGTGGAATCCCTCCCAGCATGCTTGCGCACGAACGCACCTCGTCGCGGGAGGATCGCGGTGATCGTCGCGGCGCCTGCGTCCTCTCGGGCGATCGCCACCCAGTCTCCGACAGCGGGCAACGGCGCACCGACCTCGTGTGTGTAGTACAGCCGCCCGGCGGCACGCGCGCGCAGCTCCCCGTCCGAGGACCACACGACGAACGCGCCGCGGTGGTGCGCGACAACACGCGCCGGGAACAGATTGTCATGTCCAAGTTGCTCGAACGCGGACGACCAGTCGACGTCCCAGCCGAGCTCTTCCAAGACAGGCAAAGCGAGTCTCCTTTGTGAGAGTGCACGGACGAAGCACCACGCCTTCGGGTGGATCAGCTCACGAGACTCGTCGCGCCAGTGCTGTGCGGCGGCTAGCCGAGGAGCCGCGTGGCTCGTCGGAAGGAGGTAGGCGCAATCGTCATGTGTTCGACCTCCTTTGTCGCCGGGACTGTCTGACCGTAGCACGGGGTCACGGACAGCACCAGCCTGCGAAGCCTGCTTCCGGTCCGAATGCAGCGTCGATACCGGAAACCGGTACGACCTTCCGCACAGCGGCAGAGCGGATGAAGAGCCACTGGTCGGCGCTTCGCCAGTTCAGTGCGAGCCAGCGTCCATCCGGTGACCAGGCAATGCCGTCGAACCGGCCTGCGCCGGCGAAGACGCGCCGAGCCGCGGTCCCGTCGGGTCGAAGCCGCGGATAGAACCAGACCGAGCTGGTACCTCGCGCCTGCTGGACGAAGGCGACCGCATGGCTCGAGGGCATGAACGCCGCGTCGACGACCGGAGCAGCGCCCCGACCCAAGGGCTCGAGCCGTTGCTGCCCGGCGCGGCCGAAGGTCGTGATCGAGGTGGGGCCGCGCACGAGCAAGTACCTGCCGTCCTCAGACCATGCAAGCCCGCTTGGACGTTGCTGTGCCGTCGCGGTCCACTGCACGGTGCCCGAGTCCGCGTTGCGAACCACGACGCGTCCGGTCCGGTCTGCGTAGGCAACGACGTGCGACCGTGGTCGCCATGCCGGCGCAATCGGCGTGACACCGCGTGCGAGCACCCGGTCGCCGCGTCCATCCCCGCCGACGACGCGCAAGGTCGAGCCCGCGAGGTAGGCGATGCGCTCGTCCCCTCCGCCGGCGTTCGACCAACGCGGGCTGCTCAGCCCTGTACGGGCGATCGACCAGTGAACGTCACCGTCAGGCTCGAGCGCTCGCAGCTCCTGCCCGCTGATCGCAGCCAGGTAGAGCCCGTGCGGCGACCACGATGCGTCGCGATAGCCGCCGAGCAAGCGCTTCGATCCGTTGCTCTGCACGACCCAGGCTCCCTCGGCCGAGTCGACGAGCAGGCGCGACCGGGACGTTGGCAGAGAGAACAACGCCGGCCTTGCGTTCTCCTCGCCCCGCACTGCGTCCCGGATGGAGCCGAAGACGGCTTGGCCGGGCGGGCTCAGCGCCGCCGCCACGGCCGCCACGACTGCGGCGATCGCGAACGGCCGCCAGTCGCGGCGACTAGGCGCCGGCAGGCGCTCCTCGAAGGCCGCCTGCAGCACGCTCCAGGCGCGATCGCCGGCCTCGCGCTCGCCGGGCGCCGGATCCTGCCAGCTCAACGGACGTCCTCCGCGACGCGCGCCGCGAGCTCGTCGAGCCCACGCCGCAAGCGCGAGTTGACGGTGCCGCGGGGGAGTCCGAGCAGCTCGGCGATCTCCCCCGGCGTGTACTCGAGGAGGTGGCGCAGCACGATCACCGCCCGGTGCTCGGGCGAGAGCTCCGCGAGGGCCGCTGCGAGCGTGATCGAGTGAGGGTTGTCGGGCCGCGGCGCCGCCGCGCTGACCGAGAGCGCTCCCTCTCCGATCTCACGGCGAAGCGCCCGTGCACGCGACCAGTCGATCGCGCGGTTGACGACGATGCGATGCAGCCACGGGCCGAACGGACGGCGCCGGTCGAAGCGGTCGAGCGCGCGGACTGCAGCAAGGAAGGCTTCCTGGGCGATGTCCTCGGCTGCATCCGTGTCGTGCACGACGAGATAGGCGGCGCGGTAGGCGCGCGGCCAGTGATGCCGGAACAGCGCCTCGAGGTCGGCTTCAGAGCCGCGCTGCGCGCCCCGGATCCAGGCGCGCTCGTCGCCGGGAGAGCCCGCCATCGCGCGCCCACTCTACGAGCGATGTGGGCCGAGAGGTCCACGCCGAGGTACTACGCGACAGGGACGCGTACAGGTCCGGGCGGCCGCAGGACCGCGAACTGGTCCGTGATCTCGAGCTCCTGGGAGCTGAAGCGGAAGAGCGAGCCGGGGCGGCCGCCCGTCGGCCCGGACGCCCGCCGGCGTCCCGTCGGCTCGAGGACGTTGCGGCGGAGCAGGACGCGCTGGAGGTTCGTCGCGGACACGTCGTGTCCCAGCGCGGCGGCATAGACGTCGCGGAGCTCGGAGATGGCAAACTCGGGCGGAGCGAGCGCGAAGCCGAGGTTGGTGTAGGAGAGCTTCGCGCGAAGACGTTCGCGTCCCGCGAGGACGATCGACTCGTGGTCGAACGCGAGTCGCGGCAGATCGTCGACCGAATGCCACGCCGTGTCGTTCGGAAGCTCGGGGTCGAGATCGCGGGGGACGAGCCCGAGATAGGCGGTGGCGAGCTGCCACTCCTGCGGTGAGCGATGCGGCTCGCTCAAGGTCTCGAGCTGCTCCAGGTGGGAGAGCTCGCGGACGTCGACCTTCTCGGCGAGGTGGCGGCGGATCGACTTTTCGAGCGTCTCACCCGGTTCGAGGTAGCCGCCGGGCAGCGCCCAGTGACCTTTGGCGGGCTCCCTCGCGCGTTGCCAGAGCAGCACCTGCAGCTCTGTTCCCCGCACCTGCAGCACCACCGCGAGCGTCACGTGGGCGGGAGTAGGGTGCCCGCTGCTAGTCTCCCTCCATAGTTTTCGCCCCATAGTCGGAAACCTTAGCGGAAGGCCAGGGATGAAGAGATCGCTCGCAGCGCTCAGTGTCGTACTCCTGCTCGTCGCGGCCGGCTGCGGCGGAGGCGGCGGGAGCAGCTCGGAGTCGCCCAGCACCACGGGGCAGAGCAAGCCCGGCAACAACATGAAGATCGGGCTCGTGACTGACGTAGGCGGCCTCAACGACCGCGGCTTCAACCATCTCTCCTACGTCGGACTGCTGCGTGCGCAACGCGAGCTCGGGATTCAGCAGCGCGTCTACCAGGCCAAGTCGACACAGGAGTATGTCCCGAACCTCTCGACGTTCGCGCGCCAGGGCTACGACCTCACGATCGGCGTCGGGTTCACGGAGGCGACGGCCATAGACACCGCGGCGCACAACTTCCCGAACTCGAACTTCGCGATCGTGGACGTTGACCAGACGGAGGAACCGCACAAGCCGCCTAACCTGCTCGGGCTTCTGTTCCGCGAGCAGGAAACCGGCTACCTGGTCGGCTACCTCGCTGGGCTCGAGGAGAAGCGTCGCCCAGGCCCCGACGTGATCTCATCGGTAGGCGGCCAGAAGCAGCCGCCGGTCGACCGGTTCATTGCGGGCTACCAGGCAGGCGCGAAGGCCGCGGACCCGGGCATCAAGCTGCTGAACGACTACTCGCAGGACTTCACCGACCAGGCGAAGTGCAAGACGATCGCCCTCAACCAGATCGAGCAGGGCTCGGGCGCCGTGTTCCAGGTGGCCGGCGGCTGCGGCCTCGGCGCGCTCGATGCGGCGAAGGAGAAGGGCGTCTGGGGAATCGGCGTCGATGCCGACCAGTCGTTCCTCGGCCCGCACATCCTGACGAGCGCGGTGAAGCGCGTCGACACGGCCGTGTTCCTCGCGATCAAGAGCGTCGTCGAGGGGAAGTTCAAGGGCGGCAACCTCGTCTTCGGCCTCAAGGACAACGGCGTCGCGATCGGGAAGATCAGCCCGAAGGTCCCGAACGCCGACATTGCCAAGGTGAATCAGATCCGTGCCGACATCATCAGCGGCAAGATCAAGAACATCCCGACCGAGGTGAAGTAACCGGGCTCGACTATTCGCGCTTCATCATCGCGAGCGCTTCCAGCTCGAGGTCGACGTAGTGCTCGCCGGAGACGTCGACGATCGCCTCTTTGATCGTTCCGCCGGTGAACGCGTACGGACGCTCTCCGGGATAGTCGTCCGTCACGGGTGAGGCGGGGTCCCTGCCGATGTTCAGGCCTTCCCCGACGAGTGAGAAGTTGCCGGGCTGCGTGATGATCTGGCCCCCGCCGACCTTCTCGTCGTCGATGAAGAGTGACAACGTGCCCGTGGCCGGCATCGTGTCTCCTTCACGAACGAAGGAGGCGCCCAGAATCGCCTGTCCGGTGGGGATCTCGTTGGACGACTCGATCGTCTGCCTCTTGCTGCCGACGAAGTTGTAGACGTACTTCAGCTTGCGGTCCTTCAGGTAGAGCGCGTGGCCACCGAAGGCGGAGCCGTGGGAAAACAGGACACCCGACGCGTCTGGCGAGTCGATGTCGACCTCGACGGCGATGGAGTAGCTCCGGTTTCGAATGTTGGCGGCCGCCGACTCCGGGACCTCGGCCGCGTGCGGGTAGTAGACGTACCGTTCGCGTGGCGGTGCGACCTGCGGCCGGGTTGGATCCGCGAGCACCTCGACCGCGGTGCGATCGATGAGCGGAAGCCCGTTGTACATGCCGGCGAGGTGGAACCAGTGGTTGACCATCTCCTGCAGCTTGACCGGGTTCTCGCCTGCGAGGTCGTGCATCTCCGTCGGGTCCTCGTCGGTGTGGAAGAGCTCCCAGCGGTCCTGATCGAAGTGACCCCAGCCGGCGATCGTCGGATGTACGGTGACCGCCTTCCAGCCCTGGTGCCAAACGGCCCGTGACCCGAGCATCGAGAAGAACGCGGCTTCCTTGGGAGTGGGCACGTCATTGCTCTCGAACGTCGCACGGAAGCTGACGCCCTCGAGCGGGATCTGCTGGTAGCCCTTGACCTGCTCGGGAAGCTCGACACCGAGGAGGTCGTACATCGTCGGCGCGACGTCGGTTGCGTGCATGAACTGTCCGCGTAGCTCGCCCTTCGCGGCGATGCCCCGCGGCCAGGAAATGAGCAGCGGATCGGCGACCCCTCCCTCGAAGTTGTAGCGCTTCCACATCTTGAACGGCGTATTGAACGCCCACGCCCAGCCGACGGGGTAGTGGTTGTAGGTCGCCGGCGATCCGAGCGCGTCCAGGTACTGCAGGTTCTCCTCGATCGTGTCCGGGATGCCGTTGAAGAACTTGCTCTCGTTGACCGAGCCGTTCGGCCCGCCCTCGCCTGACGCACCGTTGTCGGAAACCAACACGACGATCGTGTTCTCGAGCTGTCCGGACTGCTCGAGGAAGTCGAGAAGGCGTCCGATCTCGTGGTCGGTGTGTGAGAGGAAGCCGGCGAACACCTCCGCCATGCGGCAGAACAGGCGCTTCTCGTCGTCGGAAAGGGAGTCCCACGGCCTGACGACGTCGAGCGACGGCCAGGGCTTGCCGTCGAGGCTCGTTTCCTCCGCGTAGGGATTGAGCGGCGAGAGCTCAGCGCTCGCGGGGAAGATCCCGCGCTGCTTCTGTCGTTCGAACACGAGCTCGCGGTAGCGCTCGTAACCGAGGTCGAACTTGCCCTTGTACTTGTCGATCCACTCCTTCGGGACGTGGTGGGGCGCGTGACAGGCGCCGGGGCAGAAATACATGAAGAACGGCTTCTCGGGCGTGATCATCTTTGCGTCCTTGATGAACTCGATCGCCTTATCGGTCAGGTCCGTGGTGAGGTGGTAGCCGTCCTCCGGCATCGCAGGCTGCTCGACAGGATGGTTGTCGTAGATGAGGTCCGGATACCACTGGTTCGTCTCGCCACCGAGGAAGCCGTAGAACCGTTCGAAGCCGCGGCCGACAGGCCAGTTGCGCTTTGTAGAGGCCATGTTCATCTCGTCGATGGCGACGAGATGCCATTTGCCGAGCATGTACGTGTTCCAGCCGCGCTCGCCCAGAACCTCGGCGATCGTCGCGCACTCGAACGGGATGTGCCCGTTCGCGTTCGGATACCCGCCGGTCGCCTCGGCGATGCAGGCCATGCCGTTCGTGGTGTGGTTCCGGCCGGTCAGGAGCGACGATCGTGTCGGCGAGCACAGCGCCGTCGTGTGCCAGTTCGTATAGGTCAAACCGTTCGCGGCGAGCCTGTTGATGTTCGGCGTCTCGATCAGCCCGCCCCACGGTTCCATTGCCGAAAAGCCGACGTCGTCCAGGACGATGTAGAGCACGTTGGGAGCTCCTTCCGGCGCCACCGGCTGTAGATATGGCTCCCAGTCGGGAGTCGAGTCTCGCTCGTCGATGTTGATCGTGCCCTTGAACGCTCTGGTCACTGCTCTCCCTTCTTGGCCCGCCGTCTGAAGGCCGCGTCTGACGATGCTGCACGAGAAGGGTCGCACCGAGCCGGGTGACGTGACATTCCTCCCGCGCGGGTGAAGTGAGCGTCCGCCGCCGTCGCAACGGCGATCGGCCGCACCCGTAGTATCGCCGGGTGTGGCGGCCTTCCGTCGGCACACAGGACCTGTGGAGCTGCGAGAGGCGCGCTAGCTGGAGGTCGCATTCCTCAACCAGCTGATCGACCTGCTGACGGGCTCGCTCTGGACGTACCCGCTGCTTCTCGGCATCTGCGTCGGCGACGCCGTGTTTCCGGCCTTCCCCAGCGAGACCGCCGTGATCGTGTGCGGCATTCAAGCCGGGCGCGGACAGCTGTCTCTCGAGGCGGTGATCGCCGTCGCGGCTCTCGGAGCATTCATCGGCGACAACCTGTCGTACGCGGTCGGGCGCTATGCCGGACAGCCCACGGTGAAACGCTTCTTCAGAGGCGAGAAGGCTCAGGAACGTTTGCAATGGGCCAGGAAGTTCCTGACGGAGAGGGGGAGCTACGTCCTCATCGTCGCGCGCTTCGTGCCGGGCGGACGCACTGCCGCGACGTTCACCTCGGGCCTCGTTCACCTGGCCTGGATGACGCGCTTCGTGCCGTTCGTCTTCATCGCCGGGATCTGCTGGGCGACGTTCGGCGCCCTGCTCGGCTACCTCGGCGGCCGCACCTTCGAGGACAAGCCC
>JBKPDB010000148.1:0-6972 GCA_046727655.1 Actinomycetota bacterium | reverse complement strand
TTCGGCGCGAACCTGCTCTTCGGCTTCAACGTCATCCCGCGCACGGTGCACTTCGGCCTGTTCAGCATGGACGGAGCTGCCTTCGCCGGCATCATCGCGCTCGGCCTCAACGAGGGGGCGTACATGCGCGAGATCATCCGGGCCGGGATCGACGCCGTCGACAAGGGCCAGCTCGAGGCCGCGCGCTCGCTCGGGATGCCCTATCGGCTCGCCATGCGCCGGATCGTGCTCCCGCAGGCGACACGCTTCATCATCCCGCCACTCGGCAACGAGTTCAACAGCATGATGAAGAACTCGTCGCTCGTCTTCTTCATCGGCGTGACGGAGCTGTTCGGCGACGCGGAGATCCGCTATTCGACGACGTTCAAGCCGGTCGAGTACTTCCTCGCGGTCGCGTTCTGGTACCTCGTGCTGACGACGGTCTGGAGCTTGATCCAGGCGCAGATCGAGCGGAAGCTCGCCGCGAGCGAGCGCGGTGACGAGCTGAGCTTTCGCGAGCGCGTCTTCGAGGCGTGGGCCCCCGTCGCGGCGTGGGGGCGCGGCGCGAGATGAGCGCCAACGGACCGGTCATGCGCGCAGAAAACGTCGTGAAACGCTTCGGCCGGCTGGAGGTTCTCAAGGGCATCTCGCTGAAGGTCGATCCGCGGGAGGTCGTCTGCATCATCGGTCCCTCCGGCTCGGGGAAGACGACATTCATCCGCTGCATCAACCACCTCGAGAAGATCGACGCGGGGCGGATCGAGGTCAACGGCCACCTGATCGGGTATCGGGAGCGGAACGGCAAGCTCGTCGAGGACACGGAAGAGAACATCGCCCGCCAGCGGGCCGAGATCGGGATGGTGTTCCAGCGCTTCAACTTGTTTCCACACAAGACGGCGCTCGGCAACGTCATCGAGGCACCGGTTCATGTCCGGGGCGTTCCGAAGGGAAAGGCGATCGCGCAGGGGAAGACGCTGCTGGAGCGCGTCGGGCTCGTCGACAAGCTCGACGCCTATCCTGGGAAGCTCTCCGGCGGTCAGCAGCAGCGCGTCGCGATCGCGCGCGCACTCGCGATGAACCCCGCGCTGATGCTGTTCGACGAGCCGACGAGCGCCCTCGACCCCGAGGTGATCGGGGAGGTGCTGGATGTGATGAAGAACCTCGCGTTCGAGCTCGGAACGACGATGATCGTGGTCACGCACGAGATGGGGTTCGCGCGCGAGGTCGCCGACCGGGTCGTGATGATGGACGACGGCGCGATCATCGAGGAAGCCCCGCCGCAGCAGTTCTTCGCGCAGCCGGAGAACGAGCGCACGAAGCGCTTCCTCTCCAAGATCCTTTAGCGGCGCCGGGTCGGCGCGTGCGACATCCGCCGCCGATGCGAGCTTCGCTCGCGTCGGCCGCTACGGCCGGAATCGAAACCACCCGATCGAGATCATCATGGCCGCGAAGCGGCCGGATCTCGATCGGCTAGTCGATACCCAAGTAGGTCTTCTGGACGTCCTCGTTCTCGCGCAGCCGCTTCGCGTCGTCCGCGAGCGCGACATGCCCGGTCTCGAGGACATACCCCCGCGCGGCGACGTCGAGCGCCATCATCGCGTTCTGCTCGACGAGCAGGATCGTCGTCCCCTGCTGGTTGATCTCGACGATCGTCTCGAACACGCGCTCGACGAAGATCGGAGCGAGCCCCATCGACGGCTCGTCGAGGAGGAGCAGCTTCGGCCGAGCCATCAGCGCACGACCGATGGCCACCATCTGCTGCTCACCGCCCGAGAGCGTGCCCGCCTGCTGCTGCTTGCGCTCCGCTAGACGGGGAAAGAGCGAGTACACCCGCTGGAGGTCGGCGCGGAGCTCCGCGCGATTGCGTCGCTGGAACGCACCCATCTCGAGGTTCTCGAGCACCGACATGCGCGGGAAGAGCTTCCGCCCCTCCGGCGACTGCGAGATCCCGAGCCTGACGATGTCGTGCGCGGGCGCGCGCGTGATGTTCCTGTCGCCGAAGTGGATCGTCCCGCGCCGGGGATGGTTCAGGCCGTTGATCGAGCGGAGCATCGTCGACTTGCCGGCTCCGTTCGCGCCGATCAGCGTCACGATCTCGCCTTCGCGCACTTCGATCGAGACTCCCTTGAGCGCTTCAATCGAGCCGTAGTACGTGTGGATGTCGTCCACCCGGAGGAGCGACCCGTTGGTCGTCGCCGACGAGCTCACGCGATCGCCGCCTTCCCGAGGTACGCCTCGATCACGCGCTCGTCGCTCTGAATCTCCGCCGGTGTGCCCTCGGCGATCTTCTCGCCGTAGTCGAGCACCGTCACACGTTCCGAGACGCCCATGATCACCTTCATGTCGTGCTCGATCAGGAGGATCGAGATGGGGCGCTCGCTCCGGAGCTGCTCGAGGAAGCCGGTGAACGTCGCGGTCTCCTGCGGGTTCATGCCCGCCGTCGGCTCGTCGAGCAGCAGCAGCTTCGGCTCCGTGGCGAGCGCACGTGCCAGCTCGAGCCGGCGCTGGTCACCGTACGAGAGGTTCTCCGCGAGCTCCTCGTCGACGCGACCGAGGCCCGAGTAGCGCAGCAGCTCGCGCGCCTTCTCACGCGCCGCGCGCTCCTCCCGCCGCACGCGCGGCGTGCCGAAGATCGAGCCGAGGATCCCGCCTCGAAGCCGGGCGTGCATGCCGACGAGCACATTCTCGAGCGCCGTCATCTGCGGGAAGAGTCGGATGTTCTGGAACGTGCGGCCGATCCCGAGCTTCGTGATCGTATGCGGCGGCTTGCCGGTGACGTTCGTGCCGTCGAACACGATCGTCCCGCCGGTGGGCGTGTAGACGCCCGTCAGCATGTTGAAGAACGTCGTTTTGCCGGCCCCGTTCGGGCCGATCAGGCTCACGATGGAGCCGGTGGGAATGGCGAAGTCGAGGTCCGCGACGGCGACGAGACCGCCGAACTCCTTGCGCACGTTCTCCGCCACGAGGATGTTCTGCGAGGTCACCGCCTGACCTCACTGGCATCTTCGGCATCAAGGGTCTTGTAC
Organism: Actinomycetota bacterium; assembly: GCA_046727655.1. Lineage (GTDB taxonomy): Bacteria > Actinomycetota > Thermoleophilia > Gaiellales > Gaiellaceae > 3-1-20CM-4-69-9. The sequence continues at coordinate 3,967 of JBKPDB010000148.1, read as the reverse complement.
GCGCCCGCTTCCCGCGCCGCCTGGCTTGGCCCCTCCTCGAGCTCGCGTTTGCGCCGGCGCTCGGGAATCAGGCCGATCGGCCGGAACAGCATCATCAGCACGATGATGATTCCGTAGATCCCGAACTCGTATTTCGCCACCTCGACGTTGAGCGGTGTGTGCTCATTCAGCCAGGTGCCGATGTTCGCGAGCCCTTCGACGTTGAGCCACGCCAGGATCGCGCCGCCGACGATCACGCCCCAGACGCTGCCCATGCCGCCGAGGATGACCATGCAGAGAAGGAAGATCGAGATGTTGAAGTGGAACTGGCTCGGGAAGGCGCCGGAGTTGAAGCTCGCGACGTAGGCGCCCGCCATCCCGCCGAAGAAAGCCCCGATTGCGTAGGCCCAGGTCTTGGTCCGCATCAACGGAATGCCCATCGCGCCGGCCGCGGTCTCGTCCTCGCGAATTGCGATCCACGCCCGGCCAAGCCGGGAGTCGCGCAGCCGGACCGAGCTGAAGACGGTGATGAGCAGCAGGACCAGCGCGGTCCAGTAGAAGAGGTTCGCGCGGTCGAACGACGAGGCGTACGACACGGGTAAGCCGACCGCCCGGTTGAGCGTGTCACCGAAGCCGGGCGAGTCGATCGGGCTGATCCCGAAGGTGCCGTGCGTCAAGTCGAACCCGTGGAGGCTGTCGGCGTTGCGGACGAACTGGGGGATGATCTCCCCGAACCCGAGCGTGACGATCGCGAGGTAGTCGCCGCGCAGACGGAGCGTCGGCAGCCCGATCAGGATCCCGCCGACCGCAGTGACGATCGCGGCGCACAGCAACACGAGCCAGATCGAGATGTGAATCCCCTGCTGATTCCGTGAGATGCCGACGGAGCCGAAGTGCAAGCGCACCTGCTCGAACTGCCCCGATGCGAGCCAACCCGCGGTGTAGGCGCCGATGGCGTAGAACGCCACGTACCCGAGGTCGAGCAGACCGGCGTAGCCGACGACGACGTTCAGGCCGACGGCCATGATCACGAAGACGAGGATCGTGACCGCCGCACCAACGTCGGGGAAGGTGAGGATGATCGGGACGTCGGTGGGAAGGCTCGAGACGTAGTACGGATAGGTCGCGGCGAGGACGATCAAACCAACCACGGGAAGCGCCGCCCGCCAGCGCGCCGGAATCCGGCGCCACCACGCGAAGAGCCGATCGACGGGCTCGAGGCGGGAAATCCGGCGGAGACGCTCGTGCACGGTCAGGCGCCTTCCGGAGTACGCTCACCGAGTAGACCCTCCGGGCGGAAGACGAGGATCGCGATCAGCAGCCCGAAGACGATCGACCGCGTCCAGTCGCTCCCCGGCGCCGCCCAGGTCAACCCCTCGTTGAACGCCTGAATCAACCCGATGATGATCGCGCCGAGCACCGCCCCCGGCAGGTTTCCGATCCCTCCCAGGACGGCGGCCGTGAACGCAATCAGCCCGAGCTCGAAGCCCGTGTCGTAGCGGATGTTGAACTCGATCAGATACAGGAGCCCGCCGACTCCGGCGAGGCCGCCGGCGAGCGCGAAGGTGAACGAGATCGTCCTGTTGACGTTCACGCCCATGATCGCCGCGGCGTCAGGATCCTGCGAGGTCGCACGCATCGCTTTCCCGTGCCGGGTCGAGCGAACGAGCCACGTGAGCAGCAGCAGGACGGGGATGGTCGCCAGCACGGCGAAGAGCTTGTTCCACTGGTACGAGACCGAGCCGATCGTGAAGACGTTCTCCTCGGAGATGAGCGGCGGCACGCTGCGGAAGTTCACGCCGAAGACCGCCAGCGAGATGTTCTGGATGATGAACGACATCCCCACCGCAGTGATCAGCACCGCGAGCCTCGGTGCTTGGCGCAGGCGCCTGTAGGCCAGGAACTCGATCGTCGAATTGACCGTCGCGCCGAATGCGACGACGATCACCAGCGCGAGCAACAGGCCGCCGATGATCCCCAGCGTGCTCGTCGCCTCGTCCAGCCCCAGCACCGTGACGATGATCCAGCTCGACACGAGGCCACACAGCGCGAAGACGTCGCCGTGCGCGAAGTTGATCAGCTGCAGGATCCCGTACACGAGCGTGTAGCCGAGCGCAACCAGCGCGTACACCGAACCGGTCGTGATCCCGATCAGCAGGACGGTGAAGAAGTCGGCCGGCGTCTTGATCAGGTTGACGACGAGCCACGCGACGAGGAGCACGACGAACGCGATCCCGAGCACGGACATGACCGACGGACGGCGCGCGCCGAAGAGCGCGGCGAGCGCCGATTCGGATTCGGTGCGGGCCTGGGTGGCGATCGCGTTCCCCTGGTATGACCGGGGGAGGGACGAGGCCCTCCCCCGGACGGTTGCGTGCGGGCTAGCCCGCTGCCGCCTTGCGCGCGGCGGCGACGAGGTTCGACTTCGGCGCCGTCGTCACCAGCGTGTTCAGCTTGTTCGTTCCCTTGTAGATCGTGAAGAGGAGCGCGGCGCCCTTCGCGCCGGTGATGTCTCCGTTCTCGTTGATCTCGAAGGAGCCGATCAGCCCGTTGTTCACCTTCGTCTCGAAGACCTTCTTGATCACGTCTTCGCGGGTTCCGTCGGACTTCTCGATCGCGTCGAGCAGGACGCGAGCCGCCTGCGCGCCGAGGATCGCGTACGGATCGACGGCCTTGCCGTTGAGGGTCTGCTTGAACCCGTCGATGAACTTCAGCGCGGCTCCGGTGTATTTGTCGATCCCGACGCCGGCCACGCTGAAGTACGCGTCCTTTGCGTTCGGCGTCCCGCCCTCGGAGCGCTGGAAGATCGCGTCGGTCGTGAAGCCGTCAGGAAGCATCAGCTTGACCTTCCCGTTGTTCGGACCGAGCACGGCGACCTTGTCGTTGATCAGCTGGCCCGAGTTCTCGTCCACGAGGCCGCCGATGAAGACCGCGTCCGGATTGGTGCCCTTGATCCGAGTGAAGAGGGCCTGGAAGTTCGGTTGCTTGGGATCGTAGGCGGAGAAGCCGAGGATCTTCATCCCGAGCGCCTGTGCGGCACCCTGGAAGTTCTTCGCGACGCCGAGGCCGTACGCCTCTTTGTCGTTGAGGATGTAGACGCTCTTGACGCCCTGCTTCTGGAGGAACTCCGCGTCCACCGCACCCTGGTTCGGGTCGCTCGGCGCGACGCGCGCGTAGTTGCGCTTACCGTTCGGGTAGTACTTCTCGGGCTCGTTGCCGGCGCACGGCTCAGTCAGGCAGCCGTAGGTGTTCGCCGGCGAAAGCAGCAGCAGCCCGCCGCCGGGTGCCTGGTTCAGCACCGGGATCTCGATCGCGGCGCACCCGGAGTTGAACGTTCCGATAACGCCGATGAGGCTGTCGTTCTGCGCGTAGGCGTGTGCGTTGCGGCTGCACTTGTCAGGGTCCCACTTCGCGGCCTGCGCGGTCGAGTCGTCGCACACCTGCAACGCGATCTTGTGGTCGCCGGCCTTCCAGTTCTGCTGCCCCAGTAGGTAGCGGGTGGCTCCGACGATCTGGAGCGTCTGCGTCCGCGAGCTGCCCTGCATCGGGAAGTCGGTCGCGATGAGCATGTCCGGCTTGCCCTCGCCTTTGTACTCCATCGGCGTACACGATCCCGCCGGGAGAGCGGTGACATTCCCCCCACCACCGCTCGATTCCTTGCTCCCGCCGCAGCCGGCAGCGACGAGGGCCAGCACGCCGACGAAGCCGGCGAGCAAGCCGAGCACTGCGTATCTCCTCAAGATGAACACCTCCTGGGCGATCGGTGATTCCCCCCAAGCCGGGAAGTATCAGTGGAATCGGCTGGGCGGGCAACTCCGATGTGCCGATGGTCACAGACGCCGCTCGAGGATGCCGAAGGTGGGGGTCGAACCCACACGGGCCTCGCGGCCCACCGGATTTTGAGTCCGGCGCGTCTGCCAGTTCCGCCACTTCGGCGCCGCGACATCGTAGCCCCGGACATCTGGTTCTCTAGGATCGGCGGATGCGC
>JBKPDB010000147.1:0-16820 GCA_046727655.1 Actinomycetota bacterium | reverse complement strand
CGAGAAGCTGATCGTGCGGGTCGATCGGACCGACCCGTCGAAGAACATCGTCCGCGGCTTTCGGGCATTCGAGCTGTACCTCGACGATCACCCGGAGATGCGGCGGCGGGTCGTGATGCTCGCGCTTCTCGATCCGTCCCGACAGGACATCCCCGAGTACGCCGAGTATCTCGGCGCGATCGAGCGGGAGGCGCGTCGTGTCAACGGGCGCTTCGAGGAGAGCGGCTGGACGCCGATCGACTTGCAGATCGCGGACGACTTCCCGCGTTCGGTCGCCGCCTACAAGCAGTTCGATGTGCTGCTCGTCAACGCGATCTTCGACGGGATGAACCTCGTCGCGAAGGAGGGGCCGCTCGTGAACACACGCGACGGCGTGGTTGTCTTGTCTGAAAACGCAGGCGCGCATGCGGAGCTCGGCGAGTGGGCCTTGTCGGTGAATCCGTTCGACGTGGAGGGCCAGGCGGAGGCGATCGAGCGGGCGCTGGAGCTCGACGGAGATGAGCGGCGGCGTCGCCTCGAGGCGACTCGCGCGCATGTTCGCGAGCACGATGTGAGCAGCTGGATCGACCTGCAGCTCGCGGCACTCGACCGGGTAGCCGCTCCTGCAGGACGTTAGAGGCTTGATGCAGGTTCCCGGCACGCGCGGATGGGCGCCTGCGCACGGCGCATCGCGCCCAGCTCGCCACTCGCCAAGACGTTCAAGTATTGGCGAGCGTCGAGCCGTGCACGCTGCTTGGCGCAGGCCCTCCCCGCACGCACCACGAACCCACACCAAGCCTCTAGGATCGAAGCCCTCATGGGCGAGCTGAGCCACGTCAGTCAGGCGGGCGACGTTCGCATGGTCGATGTCGGAGGCAAGCCGCAGTCGCGGCGTCGCGCGCTCGCTCGCGGCTCCGTTCGAATGGCGCCCCAGACGGCGAGGAGGCTGCGCGCGCTTCCGAAGGGAGATGCCCTGGCGACGGCTCAGATCGCGGGGATCATGGCGGCGAAGCGGACCAGCGAGCTGATCCCTCTCTGCCATCCGCTTCCGCTCACCCATGTCGACGTCTCCGTGGAGGTGGGAGAGACGGGCATCGAGATCACCGCCACTGCGGAGACGACCGCTCAGACGGGGGTCGAGATGGAGGCGCTCACCGCCGTGTCGGTCGCGGCCTTGACGATCTACGACATGGCGAAGGCGATCGATTCCGAGATGACGATCAGCGACGTCGCGCTCGTGGAGAAGACGAAGGAGCCGGTCTGAAGGCCGCCGTCCTGACGATCTCGGATGGCGTCGCCGCCGGTGAGCGGGACGACAAGAGCGGCGAGCTTCTCGCCGAGCTCCTATCGGGAGAGGGCTACGACGTCGAGCATCGCGTCGTGCCGGACGAGCGGGCCGAGATTGTGGCGGCGATCCGCGACCTCGCCGAGGGCGCGCAGGTCGTCTTGACGACGGGAGGCACCGGCGTGGCTCCGCGGGACGTCACTCCCGAGGCGACGGAGTCCGTTGTCGATCGGTCCGTTCCGGGGATCGCGGAAGCGATCCGCGCGGACGCGATCCGGAAGACGCCGCACGGGCTGCTCGGCCGCGGCGTCGCCGGGATTCTCGGCGGGACGCTGGTCGTGAACCTACCCGGGTCGACCGGCGGCTGCCGTGACGGCTTCGAGCTGATCAAGCCGGCGCTGCCGCATGCGGTCGAGTTGATCGCCGGCGTACCGACGAAGCACGAGCAGACGTGAGCTCGGCGGCCGTCCTTCCGAGCCGCTTCGCGTCGCTCGTGAAGATCGAGCACACGGTCTTCGCGCTTCCGTTCGCGTACATCGGCGCGCTCCTGAGCGTCCAGGAGGTGCCGTCTGCACACGATCTCCTCTGGATCACGCTGGCGATGGTCGGGGGCCGCTCGCTCGCGATGGGCCTGAACCGGCTCATCGATGCGGAGCTCGACGCACGAAATCCTCGGACGGCGGGGCGTGAGCTTCCGGCCGGGCGCCTCTCGGCGGGGCAGGTCATCGTGTTCTGCACGCTGGCGTTCGCGCTGTATCTCGTGGCGTGCTTTCAGCTCGCGCCGATCGTGCGCTGGCTCTGGCCCATTCCGGTCGTCGGCTTCGTTGTCTACCCGTACCTCAAGCGCTTCACATGGCTGAGCCACCTGTGGCTCGGGGTTGTCGACGGCCTCGCTCCCGTGGGCGGGTGGGTGGCCGTCACCGGCGAGCTTCCGTGGGAGGCGTGGGCGCTCGGTGGTGCCGTTGCGCTCTGGATTGCGGGCTTCGACTGCTTCTACTCGTTGTTCGACCGGGAGGTCGACGTGCGGCAAGGCCTTCACTCGGTCGCGGTGCGCTTCGGCGTCGAGGGGGCATTCTGGTGGGCGCGTCTCTTCCACGTGCTGACCGTCGTGCTGCTGGCAGCAGTCGGGGCGGGACTGGGGCTCGGCTGGTTCTACTGGCTCGGCGTCGCCGCGGTCGCGGTGCTTCTCGCCTACGAGCATCTGCTGGTGTCCCCGCGAGATCTTCGCCGACTCGATGCGGCCTTTTTCACCGTCAACGGCGCGATCAGCCTCGTGTTCCTGGCGTTCGTGGTTGCCGAGGTCACGCTCTAGCGTCGGGATTGCTCTCCGCCGCGAACGGTGGCTTAGCCGCCGTTCGCCGACACCGCTGTCCGTCAGCGCCAGTTTTCCACCGCGGAACGTCAGCATGGCCCGGGCGTAGCCCGGGCCGGACGGGCCGCGGCTGACTACAGTGGCATTGTGATCCGGGCTCGCGGGCTGGAGAAGCGTTACGGGGACAAACGGGTGCTCCGCGGGATCGACTTCGAGCTTGCGCGCGACGCGTTCCTCCTCGTCACCGGTCCGAACGGCTCGGGGAAGACGACGCTCCTACGGCTGTGCGCTGGGCTCGCTGCGCCGAGCGCCGGCGAGCTCGAGGTTCGCGCGGAACGCGGCCGGATCGGGTTCGTCGGACACGAGGCGCTCGTCTACCGCGAGCTCACAGCCCTCGAGAATCTCGAGCTGTACGGGCGCTTGTACCACGTTGCGGAACGGCGCGAACGCATCGGCATGCTGCTCGAGCGGTTCGGCCTCTGGGACGTCCGTCATGAACGCACCTCGTCGTACTCGCGCGGCATGCTGCAGCGGCTCGCCCTCTGCCGCGCGCTGCTGCACGAGCCCGAGCTCCTCGTGCTCGACGAGCCCTACAGCGGTCTCGACGACGACGGCGCGGCGCTCCTCGATCGCGAGCTGGAAGATCTCAGGCCAAGCGGGACATTCGTCGTCGCGACGCACGAGCCCGTGCGTGTCGAACGCTTCGCTTCCGCGAAGCTCGCGCTGGCATGACGTATCTCAGGGACGTCGGCGCCCTCGCGCGCAAGGATCTCGTCCTCGAGCTGCGTGCACGCGACACGCTGCCCGCGATGCTGCTGTTCGTCGTCTCGACGCTCGTCGTGTTCCACTTCGTCCTGCCGGGCGACACGTCGGACCTCGCCGCCGCCGGCCTCCTGTGGGTCGCGCTGATCTTCACCGCGCTGCTCGGCCTCTCGCGCGCCTTTGCCGCCGAGGGGGAGCAGGGCGTAATCGATGGGCTCGTGCTCGCCCCGAGCGACCGCAGCGCGATCTGGCTGGGAAAGGCCCTGTCCATCCTCGTCTTCCTCGGGCTCGCGGAGCTCGTCGCTCTCCCTGCTTTCGCACTCTTCTTCGGCGCGGTGGACGGATCGCTCGTCGCCGGCGTCGTCCTGGCCGACCTCGGGATCGCCGCCGTCGGCACGCTTCTCGCGGCGATGGCCACCGCAAGCCGGTCGCGCGAGCTGCTGCTGCCCCTCCTCTTCCTGCCGCTTGCGATCCCGATCGTCGTTGGCGGCGTCGGTGCCAGCGTGACGGACGATCCCGGCCGCTACGTCGGCTTCCTCACCCTGTACGACGCGCTCTTTGCGATCATCTGCTGGGCCTCCTTTGAGTACGTGGTTACGGAATAACCGGCTACCGGCGCTCGCCGGGCTGGCCTCTGTCCTCGTCGTCACGGCGATTGCGCTCGTCTTCTTCTACGCGCCTCTGGACGAGGACGGCCTCAACCAGAAGATCTTCTACTTCCACGTGGCCGTCGCCCTGACGGCCTATGCCTGCTTCGGCTGGGGAGGCTGGAAGGCGCTGCGCGTGCTCTGGAAACGCGACGAGCGCGCAGATCTCGAGAGCTACGTCGCCATTCACCAGGGCGTGATCTTCGGGGCGCTCACACTCGTCACCGGCTCGATCTGGGCGCGCTACCGCTGGGGACACTGGTGGGAGTGGCACGAAGACCAACTCGTGCTGTTCCTCGTCCTCTTTCTCTTCTACGCGGCGTACTTCATGCTGCGCTTCTCCGTCCCGCCCGGCCCGCGGCGCACGAACCTCAGCGCTGTCTATGCATTGTTCGGCGTCGCGCTCATTCCGGTGAGCATTCTCGCGATCCGGTTGTCGGAGCGCTTCATCCATCCGGTTGCATTCGACCGCGGCGGACCGAACATGGCCGCGTCGCAGTTCTTGACCTTCTGCGTCTCGTGGGCGGCGATGCTCGTCCTCGCCGCGACGCTGTACCAGGTCGAGCTCGCCGGCAAGCGCATCGACGTTCGGCTCCGTGAGCTGCGGGAGGCGCTGCGTTGACGACAGAGGAGAAATACGTCGCCGCCGCGTACCTGGTCGTCTTCGCGGTCGTTCTCGCGTACGTCGTGATCATCGCACTGAAGCTGCAGCGACTCGAGCGTGAGCTCGGCGAGCTGGCGGAGCTCGCCCGACAGAAGCAGCACGAAGAACGGGAACAGAAGGTGGTCGCGATTGGCTGAGCTTCTCTTCTGGCCTGCCTTGCTGGCATACGGCGAGGCAGCGGTGGCGTACCTCGGAGAGGCGCGACGTCCCGGCCGTGCAGGTTGGCTCGCGACCTGGGGCGTCCGCGTCGGCTGGCTCGTGCAGACCGCACTCCTCGTCGTACAGGCGACGCGGTCGGACGGCTTCCCGTGGTCCACCTGGGCCGCTTCGCTCAACCTGTTCGTCTGGCTCGTCGTCGGCGCGTACTTGATCTGGGGCTGCACGCCGCGGTATCGGCTGCTCGGTCTCGCGGTGCTTCCGCTTGCAGTCGTCCTCTTTGTCCTCGCCCGCGTCGGCGGCGGCACCGGAGTCGGCGGGACGAGCCACTACTCCAACCTCTTCCTCGTTCTCCACGTGGGTCTCGTGCTGGCAGCGTTCGCGGGCTTCACACTCGCCGCCGGGCTGTCGGCGCTCTACCTCTGGCAGGAGAGAAGGCTGAAGCGCCGCGAGACGTCCATTCTGCGAATGCGCGCACCCGCACTTTCCCGGCTCGACGATCTCTCGGCCCGCACGATTGCCGTGGCGCTGCCGGCGCTGACGTTGGGGATCGCGGTCGGGATCGTGCGACTCGAGGATCACGGCGGCGGTCTCGACGCGCTGATGGCGGTAACCGTCGTTACCTGGAGTGTCTATGCCGGCTATCTCGCTCTGCGTCACGTCGCGGGTTGGCGGGGTCGGCGCGCCGCGTACCTCGTGCTCGCCGGGTTCGTTCTCGTGGCTGTGGTCCGGTTGGCCCTACCGGTGACGCACTTCGGTTCATGAGCATCGTCCTCGTCGGCATCTCGCATCACCAGGCGCCGATCGAGCTGCGGGAACGTGCCGCGCTCGACCCGGAGCGCGCGTCAGAGCTCGCGCGTCAGCTCGCCGGTGAGAACGCAGAAGCCGTGTGCCTGTCGACGTGCAACCGAACGGAGCTCTACCTCGCCGCGACCTCCGGCGATGAGGCGGAACAGCGGGCCGAGGCGGCGCTGCTCGAGCTCGAGACCGAGCTCGGGCCGGCGCTCTACCGCCTGCGGGACGAGGGCGCTGCATTGCACCTGTTCCGTGTAGCCGCGGGTCTCGATTCGATGGTGCCGGGAGAGGGAGAGATCCTCGGCCAGGTCCGGACTGCGCACGAGCTCGGCGCGGCCGGCCCGGTGCTCGATCGACTGTTCCGCCAAGCGCTTCATGCCGGCAAGAAGGCCCGTACCCAGACTGCGATCGGCGAGAGCCCCGCCTCCGTGTCGTCGGCCGCGGCCGCGCTCGCGGAGCAGGTGTTCGGCGATCTCCGCGGCCGGTCGATCCTCGTCATCGGTGCCGGCAAGGTCGGTGAGCTGGCCGTCCGGAACCTCGTGTCGCGCGGCGCGACGATCTCGTTCGTCGCCAACCGCAGCGTCGACCGCGCGGGCGAACTGGCTCGAAGCGTGGGAGCAGAGGCGATTCCGCTCGGCAGGGTGCAAAGCGAGCTCGAACGCGCCGACGTCATGCTCTCGTCGACCGGCGCGTCCGGCTGGATTCTGACGCGCGCGCAGCTGGAGCAGGCGCTCCCGGCGCGAAAGGGACGTCCGCTGTTCTTGATCGACCTCGCTGTTCCGCGCGACCTCGACCCCGATATCCACGAGCTGGACGGCTGCTACCTCTACGACATCGACGACCTCGAAGCGGTCGTCGCGGAAACGCTCGCCGGCCGGCGGCGCGAAGCGGAGCGTGCGGAGGCGATCGTCGCAGAGGAAGCCGACCGTTTCCGCGACTGGCATGCATCGCTCGACGTCGTTCCTGCGATCGCCTCGCTACGCGCGCGGGCCGAGGAGATCCGCGCCGCCGAGTTGCGCCGCGCGAAGCTGAGCGACTCGGAACGCCGAGCGGCGGAGTCGGTCACGGCAGCGGTGCTCAACAAGCTCCTGCATCTGCCGACGATCCGGATGAAGGAGGCTGCCGCGGCAGCCGAAGGTGTTCTTTATGCTGACGCGGTGCGTCACCTCTTCGGTCTCGAGGACGAACGCTGAGGACTGCGAGCCTGGTCGGGCGCCCGCTGCCGGTGCAGGCGCCGACCGCGTTCGTCCGGATTCGCCGCCGGCGCAGGTGCGGCGCCAAGGTAAGAACGAAGCGACCGTGGTGCCATGTTGATCCGCGTCGGTTCCCGCGGCAGTAGGCTCGCGCTCACGCAGGCAGGCCTGGCGGCGGAGCGCCTGCGGCGCCCCGGTGTCGAGATCGCGCTCGTGCCGATCACGACCTCGGGCGACCGCGATCGCACGCGCCCGTTCGGCGAGATCGGTGCGCGCGGCGTGTTCGTCAAGGAGCTCGAGGAAGCGCTCCTCGACGAACGCATCGACGTTGGGGTGCACTCCGCGAAGGACATGACCTCGAGCGACACGGACGGTCTGACGGTCGGTGCGTACCTCGAGCGCGACGATCCCCGCGACGCACTTTGCGGCGCCTCCGAGCTCGCTCCCCGGATGCGCGTCGGGACTGCGTCGATCCGGCGTCGGGCCCAACTCCTCGCGCTCGAGCCCACGCTCGCGATCGAGCCGCTGCGGGGCAACATCGACACGCGGCTGAGGAAACGCGGCGAGCGAGGGCTGGACGCCGTCGTGCTCGCCGCCTGCGGGCTCGACCGGTTGGCGCTCGACGCCGAGATCGGGCGCAGGTTCGAGCCGGACGAGGTTCTTCCGGAGGCGGGACAAGGAGCGCTCGCGCTTCAGGTGCGTGCCGGCGAGGAGCACCTCGTCGCGGCTGCCGATCACGAAGAGACGCGGCGACGGGTGTCCGCGGAGCGGGAGTGTGTCGCGCACATCGGCGGGGGTTGCCTCGCACCGGTCGCCGCGCACCATGACGGGAGGCAGCTCACCGCCCTGGTTGCCGCCGAGGACGGCAGCTGGGTCGAGCGCCGCAGCGGAGACGATCCCGCTGCGGTTGCGGGTGCGCTGCTCCAGTTCGTCTCCGGCTGAGATGCGCGTGATCGTCACGCGGCCCCGCGCGCAGGCCGAACCGCTGGCCGCCGCGCTGCGCGCGCGGGACTTCGATCCGGTTCTTTTCCCCGTCATCGAAGTGGAGCCTCTCGGCGACGAGCCGATCGACGTACGCGGGTACGACTGGGTGATCGTCACGAGCGCGAACGGCGCGGCGGAGCTCGCGCGCCGGGCCGACGGGCGGCCGGCCCGAATCGCCGCCGTGGGTGAGGCGACTGCCGCCGTTTTGGCGGAGCACGGCCTGCACGTTGACTTCGTTCCCTCGGTCGCCTCGCAGGATGGCCTCCTCGCCGAGTTCCCGCGGCCGGTCGGCCGTGCGCTCTTCGTCGGCGCAGAGGCGGCGCGCCAGACGCTCGTTCAACGCCTTCCGGCCGAATTTCGCCCCGTGTACCGCACTCTTCCCACGAGCGTCGGGGATCCACCGGGCGGCGACCTGGTATTGCTCGCGTCCGCGTCGGCGGCCAGCGCCTGGAGCGAGCTCGGCTCGCGCGTGCCGGCGATCACGATCGGCCCGCAGACGACGAAGGCCGCGCGCGCCGCCGGCGTCGACGTCGTCGGAGAGGCGAAGGCGCAGAGCGTCCAAGGGCTCGTAGACTCCGCCGCGGCGTGGCGCGCTTCATCACGTTCCTGACGGACTTCGGCCTGCGCGACGACTTCGTCGGTACGTGCCACGGCGTCATGAAGCGGATTGCGCCCGACGTGCAGATCATCGACATCACGCACGGGATCCCGCCGCAGGGGGTCTTGCAGGGAGCGCTGACGCTCGCGAATACGCTCCCGTTCATGCCGGAAGGGGTGCACCTCGCAGTGGTCGATCCGGGCGTCGGCGGTGCGCGCCGCGCGCTTGCGTTGCGGGACGTCGAAGGGCGCACCCACGTTGGGCCTGACAACGGCCTGCTGCTACCTGCAGCGGAGAAGTTCGGCGGCATTGCCGAGGCGCACGAGCTGACGAATCCTGAGTACGCGCTCGGGTCGGTGTCCCGGACGTTCCATGGCCGCGACCTCTTCTCGCCTGCGGCTGCACACCTGGCGCTCGGCGTCCCGCTCGCCGAGCTCGGGCCGCCTTTGGCCGTGGACGCGCTCGCACGACTCGATCTTCCCCGCCCGGAGGTCAGTCAGTCGCGAATGCGGTGCACGGTGGTCTCGATCGACCGCTTCGGCAACGTGCAGCTGAATCTCGACCGCTCACACCTCGAGGAGGTGGGCGTCGTCCCGGGAACGCGCCTCGAGCTTCAGGTCGCGTCCGAGCGTTACTACGCCGTCGCTGCACGCACGTTTGCCGATGCACGACCCGGCGACATCATCCTCTACGAGGACGCGTATCGAAACGTCTCGGTGGCGATCCCCCACGGCAGCGCCGCAGCGATGCTGGGCATCAGGGTGGGACAAGATCTACGGATCAATCTGAACGTCCTATGACGGACGATTTCCGAGACCACCTCGGGCGGCGCTTCGCACGCATCGCCACGAATGCAGCGGTGCGGACACCGAGGCTGTGGGCTGCGTTTCGTCCGTTCGTGCGCGGACTCTTCGACGCGGAGGCGCCCAGGTGGGACTCGTTCCGTTCGCCCGACACGTTCCTCCCCTACGAGACGGCGCTGGAGTCGGTGGTGCCTGCGCCGAAGCGTGCACTCGATCTAGGCACCGGAACGGGTTTCGGCGCGTTCACGGTGGCACGTCGTTTTCGCGAGGCTGAGGTCATCGGGGCAGACCTTTCCGACAAGATGTTGGAGCAGGCCCGGCAAAACACGCCGGCCGACTTGCGCGACCGCGTCAGCTTCCAGCAGGCGGACGCGTCGAAGCTTCCCTACGAGGACGAGGAGTTCGACCTCGTCGCCCACGCGAACATGATTCCGTTCTTCGACGAGGTGGCGCGTGTCGTTGCGCCGGGCGGCCAAGTCCTGTTCGCGTACTCGAGTGGAGCCTCGACGCCGATCTACGTTCCCGCTGAGCGGCTGCGGGGGGAGCTCGAGCGTCGAGGATTCACGGACTTTGCGACCTTCGACCGCGGCCGCGGAACCGCGCTGCTTGCCCGAAAGGGGAAAGCCGCCTAGAGTTCGGCCCAAGGGTCGTTCGTGCGCGGTATCACCGGCGCGGACGACCTTCTTCTGTGGCGCCTAGTTGACTTCGAGGACGACGTTGAAGCCGCGTGCTCGCGCCTGGTCGCGGAAGGCCACGGCTTCGGCCTGATTGTCGAATCCGGCCAGGTAGATCTCGAACCCTCCGCAAGGATCGCTGCGGAGCTTCAGGCCGGGAAATCCTGCGGCCGCTGCACGGTTGACGATCGCGTTTGCCGCTGCACGGTCGCGACCGTGACCGAAGACGGCTTCGACCCGACCGATCTTCTTCGCCTGAATGCACTCGAGGGTGACCGAGAACCGTTCTCTCCGCGCCTCTGCCTGTAGCGCGACGCCGATGTCGAAGGTCTCGATGCCGCGCACGACGACGCGAAAGTCGCTGCAGCCTTCGATCACGTTCGCGTTGAGGAATCCGCGGCCCACGACCTGGCTGCGAAGGGTCAGTGCCTGCTGGTGCGTCCTGCGTCGACCGAAGACGGCCTCGAGCCCGCTGATGTATTCCTCGCGGCAGGCGCTGGTCGCCTTCCCCGCGGACGGCTCGGAAAGCCCGTGCGCGGGAAGCAAAACCGCAGCGACACCAACCACAGCGGCCAAAACGGAGAGGCGACCGACCCTCACGACCGCAAAGTCCTACCAAACCACCCGGAGGGCGGCGTAGTTCTTAACGAATCCTTTAAGACGCCGAAAGATCCGCCCGCTTCAGACGCCGAAAGATCCGCCCGCTTCGCGGGCATGATGATCTTTCGGCGGGCCGCTGACGGTCGGCGTTTGCGGCCGACGGCGGCGGAGCCGCCATCGGCGGCGATTGTTCGTCCGGGCGACGTGTCTTGATGGGCCGGTCGACATGAGCGTTTTGCGCCGCCCCTCCGGTTTCCCGCGCCGACGGCCTCGGCGAGACGACGAGGATCCGCTGATCTTCGCCGGGAGCGCCAGCCCTCGCCTGACGGCGGCGATCTGTAGGGAGCTCCGCGTCGACGTCGGCGCGGGCGAGGTCATCCGCTTCTCCGAGGGAACGCTGTTCGTGCGGGTGCTCGAGAACGTCCGCGGTCGGAGCGTCTACCTCGTGCAGTCGACGGTCTTTCCGACGAACGCCAACTTCATGGAGTTGCTGTTCTGGGTCGACGCGTTCTCCCGCGCGAGCGCCGAGTCGGTCACTGTCATCGTTCCGTACTTCAGCTACGCCAAGGGCGACAAGAAGGACGAGCCCCGGGTGTCGATACGTGCTCGCGTCTGCGCCGACGCAATCGAGGCAGCGGGAGCGGATCGCGTGGTCACCCTCGACCTGCACGCTCCCCAGATCCAAGGCTTCTTCCGCGTCCCGGTCGATGACCTCTACGCGATGCCGTACCTCTGCCGGGCGATCGAGGGCGAGAGCCTGCAAGATCCCGTCGTCGTTTCGCCCGACGCAGGCTTTGCCAAGCGCGCGCGCAGGTTCGCGCATCGCCTCGGCGCACCGCTCGCCATTGCCGACAAGGTCCGAAAGGGTCACGGCGAAACAGCGGAGCTCGTGGAAATCATCGGCGAGGTAGCGGACCGCGACGCAGTCGTCGTAGACGACTTCACGATCAGCGCAGGCACTCTCGCCGAAGCAGCGGAGCAACTAGTAGCCCGAGGCGCGCGCTCGGTAACTGCGGTAGTCACCCACGGCGTCTTCGCGGGGGGCTCGATGGAGCGTCTGGACGCAAGCCCGATCGAACAATTGATCGTCACAGACTCGATCGAGACGCAGCCAGTAAAGCTCTCGGAGAAGGTGAAAGTCATCTCGGTAGCCCCACTGTTCGCGGAAGCAATCCACCGCATCCACAACCGAGAAAGCATCAGCGTCCTCTTCAACGACTAATCCAATCGCCGCCGATGCGGGCTGAGCCCGCGTCGGCCGCAACGGCATCGACTCGCAACGACGAACGCCGGAAGATCATCATGCGAGCGAAGCGAGCGGATCTTCCGGCGTGATGGCGAGGGCCGGAATCGAACCGGCGACACCACGGTTTTCAGCCGTGTGCTCTACCGACTGAGCTACCTCGCCCGGGGCGGACAGTCTAGCGGCGGCTAAACCGCGGCCCTGACCGCCGCGAGACGGTCGATGAGCACGTCGACGAACTCGTCCTTCACCAGGACGGCGTCGGCGCCGGCGTCCAGCACGGCCTTGTGCAGGGCCGGATGCGCGTCGCCGGTGAGGGCGACGACACACATGCTCGGGTGGTCGCGGCGGAGCCTTGCGACCGCGCTGACGCCGTCGAGCCTCGGCATGTGGAGGTCGATGACGACGGCGTCCGGCGCAAGCTCGTCGGCGAGCTCGACCGCCGCCACACCGTCGTAGGCGGTGCCGACGACTGCCAGCTCGGGCTGCCGTTCGATCAGCGGCGAAAGGGCTGCGAGGAAAGGCGGGTCGTCGTCCGCAAGCAGGACTCTGATGGTGCCGGCCGCAGCGGCCTCCCTCATAAGGCTGGAAGTTAGCCTTGATGGCCGTGTCTTTGCAAGCGGATCCGCCAGGCAAGGTCGCAGTCATCGGCGCCGCCCTCGATCTCGGCGCGGGGCGACGCGGGGTCGACATGGGCCCGTCGGCCATCCGGTACGCCGGTCTCGACGCGCGAATCGAGGAGCTCGGGCTCGAGGCGCTCGACTGCGGCAACGTCGAAGCGGCCGTCGCCGAGGCCACGGACGTCGGGGACGAGCACGCGAGGTTCCTCCCCCAGATCAAGTCCACGTGTGAGCGGATCGCGCAGCTCGTGTCGCAGGCGACCGGCGACGATTCCTTTCCCATCGTGCTGGGCGGCGACCACTCGGTTGCGCTCGGAACGCTCTCCGGGCTGCGGGGGGTGCACGGCCGGGGGGGAGCCCTCTGGATCGACGCACACGGCGATCTGAACAGCCCCGTGACGAGCCCGACCGGCAACGTGCACGGCATGGTGCTGGCGGCGGCGCTGGGGCTCGCGGGCGAGCGCTTCGAGCAAGACGGCTGGGGCCTGCCCGCCCTCGCACCGGGTCGCGTTGTCCTCTTCGGCGTGCGCTCCCTCGACCAGGGCGAGCGGGAGCTGCTCAAGGACCTCGACGTTCGCGTGTTCACGATGAGCGACGTCGATCGCCTCGGCGTCGGGCCCGCCGTGCGTGAGGCGCTCGCGCACGTCGCAGGCCCCGGCTTCGTGCACGTCAGCCTGGACATGGACGTTGTCGATCCTGACGTTGCGCCCGGGGTCGGAACGCCGGTGCGCGGCGGGCTCTCCTACCGCGAGGCGCACCTCGTGATGGAGCTCGTGGCCGAGTCGGGGCTCGCATCGTCGCTCGACGTGGTCGAGGTCAACCCGATCCTCGACCGGGAGAACGCAACCGGCAAGCTCGCGGTCGAGCTAGTCGCCTCCGCGCTCGGCGCCCGCATTCTCTAGAAAGCGTTCGAGCGTGTCCGCGGTCTCCTCGTACGCGTCCCAGTACACGATGTGACCGCCCGGGACCTCGAAGATCTCGATCAGGTCGCCGAGCACGGTGCCGTAGGCCTCGAGCTGCTCCTCTCGGACGAGGCCGAAGCGTCCGGCGTGGAGCAGCAGCGTGGGAACGCGCAAGGTCTCCGGCGGCGGTGGAGGCGTACACAACTCCCCGTACATCGAGACGACGGCGCTCTTGCAGTAGCGGTAGCGAAGCTTGCCGTCCGGGTGGCGGACCAGATGCTCGTGCATCTCCTCCTCGAGGTGCTCGCGGGGCGTCGGCGCTCCCGTCTCGAGGCGTGCGGCGATCGCCGCTTCCGGAGAATCGAACGCGCGGTCGGCGCGCTCCAGCTCCGCAAAGTCGAAGCCGACGTGCGGGAGGAGCTGGATCGCCGGATCGAGCAAGGCGGCGCATTCGATGCGGCCCGGCGCGAGCGCCGCGAGCTCGAGCAGCAGCCGCCCGCCGAACGAATGGCCGATCCATTTCGCACGACGAACGCCGGCGGCGTCGAGCGTCTCGAGCACGTCGTGCGCATGTGTCGCGATCGTCCACGGAGGCTCCCAGTCGGAGTGACCGTGACCCCGCAGGTCGGGGGCAAGGACACGGAAGCGGCGCGCAAGCCGCTCCTCTGCGAGTCGGCGAAAGCGGCGGCCGTGGGCGTTGACGCCGTGGATGCACACGAGCGCCGGTGCGGACGAATCGCCCCACTCGTGCAGGTTGAGCTCCATCAGCTCAACTTGGCGAGCGGCTGAATCACCTCGTCCGGGTCACCGCGGAAGACGACGTCCGCCCGTTCCTCGAGCTGGGTGCCGCCGGTGACCGCGACGACGACGGCCGACTTCACGATCCCGGTCAGATGCTCGAAGTCACCCGGGACGCCGACTGCGACTAGGACCCGCGGCGCGACGGGGCGGCCGTACAAGCCGACGTGGCGGTTGTGCGGAAGTCGACCTTCCGCGCATACTTCACGCGTTCCCGCGACGGCAACCCCGTCCGGCAAGTAGTCGCGCGGTGCGTCGGGGCCGAGCAATACGACCACGTCCTCCTCGTCGAGGTCGAACGACGGCTCGGGTCGCGCTCCGACCAGGCGCAGGCGCGGTGCCGGAAGGGGCGGGAGCTCGTACCGCTCGGTCCGCGCGTCCTCGTCGCGCCGGTCGAGCACACCGAACATTCCGGCGCGGACAGTCGCGAGCTGCGGCGTCGTCCTGCCCATGATCACCGAGACGATGTTGCCGCCGTACGCAGGCTTCGTCTGGATCAGCCGGCCGGCTCGGTCGATGCCGAGGTTGACGCAGTCGCCGGTCATGCCGAGCTCGAGCTCGCCGGCGGCGCGAGGCCCGAGGTCCCGCCCGTTCGCCGTTGCGGGGATCGCAAGCACGTGCGGACGGTAGTGCCGGAGGACTTGTGCGAGCGCCGCGCTCCAGAGTTCCGGTTGATACTCGTCCAGTTGCTCGTCGTCGACGACGACGACACGCTCGGCGCCGTAGCCCGCGAGCGACTCCACGGCTTGCTCTACCTCGTGGCCCAGAACGAGCGCGACGTTCTGTCCTCCGAGCTTTCCGGACAGCTCGCGCCCCTTCGCGAGCAGCTCCAACGACGGCCGCGACACTCGACCGTCGCCGACGGTCTCGACGAGAGTCCACGAGTCATAGCTCTTCCCGGGCTTTTCGCCGAGACGCGGCGGCTTTTCCCACGCGGTCTCGCCGGGAGGACGCTCGTCGAGCAGAGTGCGGACCTGCGCCACCGCCTCGGCTGCCGTCTTCGCCTCGATGCGGGCGCGCTCCGGAGTCACGTCGCGGACGGCGAGGACGCGTGTCGGCGAGCCCGGCTGGCCGAACCGCTTGTCGTTCTCCTTCACGTCGTCCACGAGGTCGGTCGCGGTCCACACGTCGATCGGGCCGGCGGAAGCTGCGTCCTCCTCGCGTGCCTTCGCCAGCGAGATGACGGCGGGCGCCTCGAGCTGGTACGACTCGTAGCCGCCCTCTGTTTCACGCGTCGCCTGCAGCACACTGCCTCGAGCGTCGAGCTCGACCACGTTCGTCAGGTGCGGCCAGCCGAGCCGGGCCGCGAGCTCCGGCGGGACCTGCCACGTCTCGGAGTCCACGGTCTTGCGACCTGCCAGAACGAGGTCGACGCCGCGTTCTTTCCCAATCGCGAACGCGAGCGTGCGCGACGTGCCGAGCGTGTCGGCCACTGCGAACACGCGGTCGGAGAGGAGGACGCACCGGTCTGCCCCGAGGGCGAGGCAGGTGCGGAGCGCCGCTTCGGCCTGCGGCGGCCCCATCGTCATCGCGACGACCTCGCCGCCGACGGCGTCCCGCAGCGCGACGGCTTCCGCGACCGCTGTCGCGTCGAAGGGGTTCAGGAGGAGTGGGACGCCTTCGCGTCTCAGGGTTCTCGACTCAGGGTCGAACTCGATTGCGTCCGGGCGCGGGACCTGTTTGACGAGGCAGACGATCTTCACGTGTGGGAGCCTAATGAGCGTGCTCGCCGTGCTCTACGACATCCACGGCAATGTGGTTGCGCTCGATGCGGTGCTCGAGGACGCGCAGCGGGCCGGTGCGAATGCGAATCTTCTCGGTGGTGACTTCGCGTCGTGGTCGCCCTGGCCGGACGAGACCCTCGATCGGTTGCGTGCGCTGCCGACCGCGACTTGGATTCGTGGGAACGGCGAGCGCTGGCTGCGCGAGCCACCGCTCGACCGGCCGGACGTGCTCGAGACGCTGCAGGAGATGGACCCCGGAGTCGGGACGGACGAAGGGTGGCTCTTCTCGTTGCAAACGCACTGCGAGCTCGACGGCGTGCTCTACGTCCACGGCTCCCCGTTGTCGGACGTCGAGAGCTTCGCGGTGGAACCCGGCGAGGACGACGAACGTCTCCTGGCCGGCGTCCGTGACACGACCGTCGTTTTCGGACACAGCCATCTGCAGTTCCGCCGGCCGGGCCCGAACGGAACGACGCTGATCAATCCCGGCAGTGTCGGCATGCCGCTCGACGGTGACGCCCGTGCGGCGTACGCGTTGCGGCGCGACGACGGCGAGTTCGAGTTCCGCCGCGTCGACTACGACATCGAACGCGTCGCGCAGGCGTGGGAGAACCTCGGCGGCTGGGGGACGTTCGCCGCGCAGCGGATTCGCCGCGGCTCCGACTAGCGCGGCTCGTCCTCGGTTTCCTCGCCGCTTCCCGACGGCTCGTAGTACGTGGTTCCCTCGAGCTCGTCCGGGAGATGGTCGACGTCGAAGCCCGCGGGATCTGAATGCGGATAGACGTACCCCTCGCCGCGGCCGAGCTGGCGGCCGTACCAGCTCGCGTCTCGAAGCGCGTTCGGCGGCCGGAGGTTTCCTCGCTTCTGCACGTCGTCGGTCGCTCGTCGGAGCGCCATGTAGCTCGCGTTCGACTTCGGGGCGCGGGCGAGATAGATCGCGGCCTGCGCGAGGTTCAGCCGCGCCTCGGGAAGTCCGACGTGCTCGACGGCCTGCGCAGCGGCGACGGCGACGAGCAGCGCCCGAGGGTCGGCGTTACCGATGTCCTCGGATGCGAGCACGACCATGCGCCGTGCGATGTAG
>JBKPDB010000146.1:0-7223 GCA_046727655.1 Actinomycetota bacterium | reverse complement strand
CGGCGCTGCTCAGGCCTTGTCCGGCCGACGCGCAGCCGAGTATCTTTGCCAAACTCAGCGCTTGGACGGCGACTGGGAAGAGCAGCACTTCACGGGCACCGGCTTCCCCCTGGATTTCATGATCCGCTACCACCTGTACCGGCTCACGTTTCCCGTTCTCGCCCTCGGGCGCCTGAGAGAAAGGCTCAACGCATGAAGTTCCCGCTCCGCTCCACCGTGCAGATCGGCAAGTACGTCGCGAGCCAGCAGCGCAAAGGCGAGCGCTACCCCCTCGTGCTCATGCTCGAGCCGACTCTTGCCTGCAACATCGCGTGCATCGGCTGCGGGAAGATCCGCGAGTTCGAGTCGAACAAGGCACGGCTGACGGTGGAGGAGTGCGTGGACGCGGGCGCGCAGTGCCCGGCCCCCGTCGTCTCGATCTGCGGCGGCGAGCCCCTCGTCTACAAAGGCATCGAGGACGTCGTCGCCGGGATGCTGGACCTCGGCAAGAACATCGACCTCTGCACGAACGCGCTGCGCCTCGAGCAGTACCTCGACGTCTTCAAGCCGAGTCATCGCCTGACGTTCGTCGTCCACCTCGACGGCATGCGGGAGATTCACGACTACATCTGCGACTACCCCGGCCTTTGGGACATCGCGGTCGACGCAATCAGGAAGGCCCGCGAGGCCGGCTTCCGCGTCACGACGAACACGACGATCTTCAAGGAGACGTCCGTCGACGACGTGCTGGAGATGATGGGCTACCTCACGAACGAGGTCGGCATCGACGGGATGCTGATCGCGCCCGGATACCAATACTCGCAGATCGACCCGGCGCTGACGATGACGCGCGCCGAGCACGAAGAGAAGTTCCGCATCATCCGGAAGGTGGCGCGGCAACGCAGCTATCGCTGGCTGGCCAGCCCGATCTACCAGGAGTTCCTCACCGGCGAGCGGCAGCTGAAGTGCGCGCCGTGGGGATCGATCACGCGCAATCCCTATGGTTGGAAAGGACCCTGCTACCTGCTCACCGACGGGATCTTCCCGACCTATGACTCCCTGCTCGAAGGAATCGAGTGGGAGGAGTACGGTCCGGGCAACGATCCCCGCTGCGAGCACTGCGCGATCCACTCGGGCTTCGAACCTTCGGCGGCATACGAGGCGGCTGGCTCGCTCAAGGAGAGCGCCAGGAGCATGGCGTGGACGCTGACGGGCTGACGTTCGCCTGCGCGATGGCCGTCGAGGAACGGGTCGCGCGACGGCTGGGGCGGACGGCACTCGTCGGGCTCGGCGCCTCGAGTGGGATACCCGAAGGCCGGCTCGTCTCCTTCGGGATCGCCGGCGCGCTCGCCGACAACCTTCCAGTCGGGACCGTGATCGACGCGACCCGCGTCGTCGACGAGTCGGGCTCCGTCCTCTGGGAAGGGGCACCCCTCGGTGCGGCGCGGGCGCGGACAGGGACGATCCTCGGCGCGAGCCGGATCGTCGACGATCCGGCCGAGCGCGCGCGCCTGCATGTCGAGACGGGAGCCGACGCCGTGGACATGGAGTCCGGGCCGCTTGCGCGAAGCGGCCGCCTCGTCGGCTGCCTGCGCGCGATCAGCGACACGCCGACGCGGCGTCTCGGCGGCGTCGCCCAAGGCGCAAGGCCGGACGGCTCCGTCGACTACCTCGGCTTCTTGCGTGGCTTTGTCAGTGAGCCGCTCGTCACGGCGAAGGCGGCGTTGGGGGCTCGGCGCGCGTTGAGGAGCCTGGAGGCAGTGGCATGAGCGGACGCGTCCTCCTCGCAGCGCCACGTTCGTTCTGCGGCGGCGTCGCTCACCTGCGGCTCACTCCCGTAGGGGAAACCATGTTTCCCCTACGTGACCCCTTCTTTACGTCACGCCTCGGCCGACGCGCCGCTGAGATCGCCGCGTGTGCCGAGGAGAACAAGAGGGGAAACCTCACGGTTTCCCCCGACCCCCCTTCCCTCGCCCGCGCACGGGAGGGTGGTTCGTGACGAGGCGAGTACTGCTCGCAGCGCCACGCTCGTTCTGCGCGGGTGTCGACCGCGCGATCGAGATCGTGGAGCGCCTGCTCGCCGAGCACGGACCGCCGATCTACGTCCGCCACCAGATCGTCCACAACGACCACGTCGTCCGACGGCTCGAGGGCCTCGGCGCCGTCTTCGTGGACGACGAGGAAGAGGTGCCCGCCGGCGAGATCTGCGTCCTGTCGGCGCACGGGGTCGCGCCGGCCGTCCGCGAGAACTGCGCCCGCCGCGGCCTGCGCGTCGTCGATGCCGTCTGCCCGCTCGTCTCCAAGGTGCACGCCGAGGCGCGGCGCTACGCGGACACGGGCCACCTCGTTGCGCTCGTCGGGCACGCCGATCACGTCGAGGTGATCGGGACGAAGGGCGAGCGCCCCGACGCGACGGTCGTCGTCGAGTCGCCCGAAGAGGCGGCCCAGCTGGACTCGGCCGGAAAGCCGGTCGCCGTCATCAGCCAGACGACGCTATCGCTCGACGACGTGCGGTCGACGGTGGATGCCCTCGAGACGCGGTTCGGGACGCTCAAGCGGCCCGCCGCAGACGACATCTGTTACGCCACCCAGAACCGCCAGGACGCAGTCAAGCGACTTGCCGAAGAGGCGACGCTGATCCTCGTGATCGGCTCGCCGACGAGCTCGAATGCACAGCGGCTGGTGGAGGTCGCGCGCAATGCCGGCGCTGCGGCCAAGCTCGTCGACGGGGAGAGCGCGCTCGACGAACAGTTGCTCGCCGGCCACGAAGTTGTCGGGCTGACGGCCGGCGCGTCGACCCCCGAGGAGCTCGTCGAGGCGACGGTCCAACAGCTCGCGGGCCGCGGCTACGGGGAGCTCGTCGAGGCCACGGTCGCTCGGGAGGACGTCCACTTCCGGCTGCCGCGCGAGGTCACGTCCGCATGAGCACCTCGGTCGAGATCCCGATCTCGATCGCGGCCGCTCTGCCGAGCCTGACGGTGCTCGACATCACCAACGAGGTGCGCCATGAGGTTGCCGCCAGCGGCGGTAGCGGAATTGCCTTTGTCTCGCCGAACGGCGATCCGTGCATCGTCCGCGTGCAGGAACGCGAGACGGGTCTCTTCTCGGATCTCGAGTGCATGCTGGAGCGGTTCGTGCCGTTCGAGGTCGACGAGCGCGAGCGCCTGGTCTCGCTCCTGCTCGGCCCGCGCACGGAACAAATTCCTTTCACCGAGGGCAAGCTCTGCCTCGGCCAGTGGCAGCGCATCCTGCTCGTCGGCTTCGACTCGCGCTGCACCGACGAGTGGATGGTCACGATCGTCGCCTGATCGGCTTGGCGGGCCGCGTCCGGAGTTGACCAGCCTCCGCCGCAAAGCGCACACTGTCCGCGGGATGGAGCGTGCCCGTCGGCACCAACGCCTTCTCGCGCGGCTTGCGCTCCTTCTGCTCGCCCTGATCGCCGAGCTCCTTGGCCGGAGCCTCACGCACCGCCTCGATCTCGGCCGGCACGTGGCGTCGCCCAGCTACTCCGGGGCCGACTACTACCCGATCCTGCTCGCAGTCGTGAAGGTCAGTGTCGCGTTGATGCTGGCGCGGCTCGCGTGGAGATTCGTGAAGGCGCGCGCGGTCGCACGCGCCGGTCACCGGTTGCTCGGGGCTGTCGAGCCGCATTCGCGCACACGAACGCCGCGGATGCGCGTGGAGCTTTCGCCGCGCCTCTGGCTCGGCTCCTTCCTCGCCACCTCGCTGATCTATCTCGTTCAGATGCATGCCGAGGGAATCTCGGCCGGCCGCTGGCCGTTGCTCGCACCATGGCTGCACTCCTCCGCGCTCCCGGTCTTCGCCGTCCTGTCGGTCGTCGTCGCACTCGTGTACCGCGCCGTCGAGCGCTGGCTCTCGGAGTACGAGTCGTATGCGGCCGAGACGGCTGCGCGCGCTTCGCGTCTGGTGATGCTCTCGCTGCCGGAACCGCAGGTGACGATCGCAGAGCTTGTCACGCCGAGAAGCCTCTTCGGCGTCGCGTTCCAGGTTCGACCCCCGCCCGCCCCGGCGTAGGCCTGCGGACACGACGTCCGCGGGCCCTGGTCCATGACCACGACCACGGGAGGACGTCTTGACCGCAGAGCTCGTAACCGAACTCGAGGCACCTGTACAACGAACGCGGGCCGCGCGCATCGTCTCTGCGCTCGGCCCGGTCACAGCACTCGTCGGCGTCGTGTGGGCGATCCTGCAGCCGTACCGCATCACGCTGCTCCATCCACACGGCGAAGGCTTCTGGTGGCTCTTGGTCGAGCCGCCGCTGCTCGTGATCGCGGTCGGCCTGCTCTTCCACTTCGTCGTCCGCCGCGGACTGCTCGAGGATCTCGAGGAGCATGCAGCCGCGCGCTGAGCACGTCCATTGGCTCTTCGCGACGGGCTTCCTGCTGCTCGGCCTGTGCCTCGCCGCAGAGGCGGTCGTCGGCACCGAGGTCTGGCGGCTGCGCGCGTGGCGTGCGTACTTGTGGCCCGCGATCGCGTTCTCGCTCGGGATCTTCTTGTGGCCGGTGATGGTGTTCTTCACGAACTCGACGCTCCACATGCTCGCCCACGGCTCGTGGGCCGAAGTGCTGATGATCGCGGGCGCGATCGAGCTCGCGCTGGTGCGCGGAAAGCTCTCGGGCAGGTGGTGGCACCTCGGCATGGCCGCTGCGTTTCTCGTCTCGGGGGCCGGGTTTCTGGTCCACGAGCAGAACTCCTGGCTGTTCCAGCGGTCCTCGTTCCTGCATCACGCGCTGGGCTGGACGCTGGTCCTCGGCGCGCTCTTCCCGCTGGCGCGCTGTTTGCGGCCACGCTCACAACCAGTCGCGGTCGGGCTCGCGCTCACCTTCGTCGTCGTCGCGGTGATGCTCTACTGCGATCGCGACGTGGCGCCGATCTTCGGCCACATCTCGCCGCTCGCCGGAGAGCCGCACCGATGAGACGTGCTCTCCTCGTCCTCGTCGCGCTGGCCGCGCTTGCGGCGCCGGCACAGGCACTCGCCCATTCGACCTTGGAAAAGGCGTTGCCGGGCTTCCGCGAACGTCTGGCGTCGTCGCCTCGTGCGGTGGTGCTCCGCTTCGACCAGGGCGTGCAGGCGCTCCCCGGCTCGATTCGCGTCTACTCCACCCGCGGCAGCATCGGCGTTCTCGAGGCACGCACCGTGGGACGTTCGCTGCGGGCGGCGCTGCCCCGGCTGGCGACGGGCGCCTACACCGTCCGCTGGCACGGGCTCTCGGGCGACGGCCATGTCGTCTCCGGCGTCTACACCTTCGGTGTCAGAGTCACCGCACCGCCGGCGACGGAGGCGTACGGCTCGTCGGGGCCGACGCGGACCGAGGATTTCGTCCGCTGGGCGTACTTCCTCGCCCTCGCCCTCCTGGTCGGAGGCCTCGGCTTTCGCCTCCTGGTGCTCCACGGGCGTCCGGTCTCCACCCCTGCGGAGGGCCGCTTCTTCGCTCTGACGGGAGTGGGCGCCTTCGCGACGATCAACGTCGGGATCACCGCCTTCATCCTTCGTGCCGAGGACGCGCTGCAGCTGCCGTTCGGCCGCCTCCTCTACGGCGACCTGACGCCGATCGCGCACTCGCGCTTCGGCACCGCCTTCATCGCGATGACGCTCGGCTTCGCCGTCGTCAGCGCGTTCCTCTTCCTCGCCTGGCTCACGGACCGGACGGCCTTCTTGTGGCCGGCATTCCTGCTCGGCCTCGGGTTTGCCTCTGGACTGTCGCTCTCCGGGCACTCCGCGGCCGACGCGGGCTCGTCGTGGAAGTCGGAGCTCGCCGACTGGGCTCACCTGTCGGCCGCGTGCCTGTGGATCGGCGGCCTCATCCAGTTGGCGTTCGTGGTGTGGCCGTTGCTGCCGGATGTGCGCCGGCCCGCGCTTCTGTCGTTCTCGCGGCTGGCCACGGTCTGCATCGGCGTGCTCCTGCTTGCAGGCGTGTACCTGAGCATCGTTCGCCTGCCGCACCTCGACGATCTGTGGACGACGGGCTACGGTCACGTGCTGCTGGTGAAGATCGGGCTCGTCGCCCTCGCCCTCGCCTGGGGAGGCGTCCACAAGCTCGTCGCGGTGCCGGCGGTCGCCCACGGGAGCACAGGCGTGTTCGCTCGGCTGCAACGGAGCCTGATGGGCGAGAGCATGGTCGGAATGGCCGTCTTGCTCGCGGCGGCGATCCTCGTCGACGCGAAGCCGCCTCCACAGGCGGCGCCCGCTCAGCCGGCCGCCACTAGCGTTCCACGGTAGTGCTCTGGTCCATCTCCGGCGGCGCGGGCTTCCTGGGCCTGCATCTGGCGCGGCGCCTGCTCGCGGACGGGCACGACGTCCGCACCCTCGACGTTGCCCCGCTGGACGACGCGGACCTCGAGCGTTCGGTCCACGAGCTGCGCGGTGACGTGCGGGACCCCGAGCGGGTACGGGAGCTCGTCGCCGGGGCGGACGTCGTCGTCCACGGCGCCGCGGCTCTGCCGATCCAGGCCTCACGCGAGTCGATCCGCTCGGTCAACGTCACCGGCACCGAGCACGTGCTCGAAGCGGGGCGCGAGGCGGGAGTCCGTCGGGTCGTCTTCATTTCGTCGACGGCCGTCTACGGCGTTCCGGAGAGGCACCCGATCGAGGAGGACGATCCGCTCGTCGGGGTGGGTTGGTACGGGGAGTCGAAGATCGACGCCGAGGGTCTCTGCCGTGTCGCCGCCGTGGAGACGACGATCATCCGCCCGAAGACGTTCATCGGGCCGGAGCGGCTCGGTGTCTTCGAGATCCTCTTCGACTGGATCCGCGAGGGGCGACGGATCTACATCCTCGGCAAGGGGCACAACCGGTACCAGCTGCTCGGCGTCGAGGACCTGGTCGAGGCGGTCGTGCGCGCTGCGGCCGCTCCGGAAGCGGCGCGGGAGACGTTCAACGTCGGCGCGACCGAGTTCGGGACCGTCCGCTCGGACTTGCAGGCCCTGATCGACCACGCGGGCTCCTCGTCGCGGCTGCGGCCGGTTCCCGTTAAGCCCGCTGAGGTCGCGCTGCGCGCGCTCGAGCTCTTGCATCTGTCGCCGCTCGCGGAGTGGCACTACAAGACCGCGCACCGCGACTCGTTCGTCGACGTCTCGAAGGCGCAGCGACTCCTCGGCTGGCAGCCGCGCCTGTCGAACCGCGAGGCGCTGATCGAGACCTACGACTGGTACCTCGCCAATCGGCGGCGCGTCGGCGCGGCCGGCGTCACGCATCGCGTGCCGTGGAACCAGCAGGCGCTCGG
>JBKPDB010000145.1:0-4911 GCA_046727655.1 Actinomycetota bacterium | reverse complement strand
TGGCGCGGTCGGCGCTCTCCACCGTGATCTCGCCGGTGCCCTCGAGCTGCGGGGCATTCGGGTCCCGAGGGCGCTCGCCCTTCCAGAAGTAGAAGATGCCCGCCGGATCCCTGCGCTCCTTCGCGGCCTCGCTCCAGTAGCGGGAAGAGAGGGTGGCGTCCTCCTGCCAGGCGCGCCCGGTCACGCTCAGGTCACCGTCGCGGTCCCGCGAGATCTGCAGCAGGCTCACCGCCGAGGGTTCCTCCTCGCTCCGCGCGGTGAGCGAGAGCTGCCACCACAGTCCCTCGATCGGGCCGCGGTGTCCCTCGGTCTCGATCGCCTTGCGGAGCTTCTGGTTGATCGCGCGAACCTCCGCCGGGCTGGTGGCCGGGTCGTAGCGGACGGAGGTCAGCCCCAGCAGGTCGCTCGGCAGCTTCGAACCGTGCGCGTGGAGGATGAACGTGCGCCGGATGCCGAGCGCGCCGCCGAACAGCCCCGCCTCGAACACCACGTTGTCGCGCGGCGACGCCTGGCCGGACCGGGACACATCCGTTGTTGTCCAGTCGTCCTGGGCGAACACGAACGCGGCGAAATCGACCTCCTGGGAGAGCTCGACAAGCCGGTCGAGGGTGGACCGCCCCGGGTTGAACGTGGTCGTCCAGGGCTCGACGTCGGCGACGTCCTCGAGCCCGCGCGTGATCGCCTGGAGCAGTTTGGCCTGCTTGCCCGACGACCCGAGGAAGATGCGTGGCTTGCTCATGCGTGATTCATGATGACGGACATGGCGCACACGCTACGCCAGTCGGGCTGCGCAGCCTCGTCGCGATGGACGACGGGCCGGCAGCAGCGATGGAGGCGGCGCGGGGGTCCGGGGCTGCGATTCTCGCCGCGCACCCGCACGACCACGGGCCGACGCCGGCCGTCCCGTTCCCCACCTGCTACTTCGCGGGACGCCGGCGGGAACTCCGCGGCCTCTACGATCGCGTGGAGCTCCTCAACGGGCGGCAGCTGTCCAGCTGGGTCGCGGAGGCTGGATTGGCGGGTATCGCTTCCGGCGACCTGCACCGGGCCGAGCAGCTTCCCGGCTGGACGACGCTCGTTCCCTGCGAGCAGGACGAGGAGGCGCTGATCGACCACCTGCGCTCGTCCCGGCCCGTGTTCCTGACGCGTCTCGAGTTTCCCATCGCCGCGCTCTCTGCGTAGCCCGTCGCCGCTGACGGTTTGCGGCTCGCTCAGGCGTGGCCCGCTTCGGTTTGACTCTCTTGCGCCGAGAGGAGCAGCTCCTCGTAGAGGGAGGCGACGTGGGGGGCGATCTGCGTCCAGTCGTAGCGGCGACTCTCCGTCTGGCTGCGACGGCCGTAGGCTCGGCGTTGTTGTGGGTCGTTTGCGGCGGAGACGAGCGAGTCGACGAGCGCGTCCTCGTCGTCGGGTGGAATGAGCCAGCCGGTCCTGTGATCGGTGACGATCGCCGCCGGCCCGTGCGTGTGGCAGGCGATGACCGGTAGGCCGCAAGCCATCGCCTCGACGAGGACGAGCCCGAACGCCTCCGCAACGGAAGGCAGCACGAGCGCGTCAGCCGCGTTCAGCGCCTGCGGCAGCTCCTCGTGCGGCCGCCAGCCGGCGAGGAAGACCTGCCGGTTGCCGACCCTCCGCGCGGTGGCGAGCGGATGCTCCCCCTCCCACTCGCCCGGATGGCCGCCGACGAGCACGAGCGGAGCGGGCTGGCCGAGCCGCTCAACCGCACGCGCGTGGGCGCGGATCAAGAGCGGCAGGCGCTTGACCGCCGTGTAGCGACCGACATACAGGAAGACCGGGCCACCGGCCCGGAAGGGAGCGAGCTCCTCGTCGCGGTAGGCGATGCTCCCCGGCCGGCCACTCTGATCCCAACCGCGTGGCTGCTCGACCAGCCAGCGCCGCCAGAACGCGAGCCGCTCGTCGCCCGCGAGCGGCCGCGGCAAAAAACGCTCGAGCTCGACGCCGCTGGGGAGGCCGCACAGCCTCGCCCGCTCGAGTCCGAGCAGCAGCGCCGCCTCCGCCTCCGCCCCCGGCGGCACTACAAGTCGGGTGCAGCGCCGCGCCCACGCTCGCAGCCGCCGGCCCCACTCCTTTGCGTGGTGCCAGCCCGGCGGCGCTCCCGCCTCGATCCTGCGCAGCATCGCCAGCTCGGTCCCGTGCAGCTGGCCAAGCACCGGCAGCGAGGGGAAACCGCGTGCGGCCGCCTCGTTCGCCGGAGTCAGGTGGTGCAGATGGAGCAGGTCGGCGGCGGCGGCGCCGGCGCGCGCGAGCACCTCGATCCAGGCAGCGACGAGCCGTTCGTAGGCGGCATCACCGACGGCGGCAAAGACGCGATCGGGCGCATCCGGGCGATCCTCGTAAGAGGGCGGAAAGGGAACCGGCGCGCCCAGCCGCCCGGCAAGCTCGAGGGCAGGCGAATAATCGAGGGGCTGGACGTCGACCCCGGCAAAAAAGGTCGGCGCGTGAGTCGGCACACCCGCCCGTCCAAGCGAACCCGCCGCCAGCGCCACTTCCCACCCCGCCGCCGGCATGGCACGAGCGAGCGCATGTGCCACCTGCGCCGAGCCACCACGAGGAAAAAAGAACAGCGCCGAGACGACGAATCCGCCCGCCGTCGAGTTGCCGCGGTACTCGGGCTGGTGCCCCGAGCGTACGTCGCCTGCTGGCCGCAAGGTTCCATTCTCGTTGCCCGGCAAGAGCTGGAAGGGAAAGAGGTGTTTGCCGCGCGCGCGAGTACAACCGGGTTAGGGTGGTGGCAGCGCAGGGCGGATGGCCTTGCAAGCGCAGCTGGGCCTGGGCCTACGAGAGACTCATCCGGAGGCCGCTCACCGGACGGCCGCACCAGCGCGGAGATCGGAGGACCCAGAGTTGCCAGCTCAGATGCTCGTGACGACTTGGCGCGAAGGAGGTCCGGCAGGAGCCGCACGCAAGCTGTCGGCTGCGATCAAGATGGCGCTGCCGGTCCTGCTGAGGGGGCGACGAACCGCGGCCGGTGTCGCCGCGTATTTCGATCTGATCACCGACGACGCGCGCCTGTTCTACAGCGACAACTTCCACATCGGCTACTTCCGCTCGGGCGGCGAGACGCTGGCGGAGGCGCTCGACGCCCACACCGACCTGGTCGGTGAGATGGCACGCCTCCAGACGAGGCAGCGAGTCCTTGACGCGGGCTGTGGCATTGGGGCGCCGGCGCTGCGCATCGCCGAGCGGTACGGCTGCGCGATCACCGGGGTCAACATCAGCCACGAGCAAGTGCGCCAAGGACGGCGGCTGATCGAGGAGCGGCGCATGTCACACCGGGTAAAGATCGTCAGGGGCGACGTGCGGGCACTCGAGTTCCCCGACGCCTCGTTCGACGCCATAGTATGTCTCGAGGCCGCCGGCGACATTTGCGTTGCCGAGCGGGACAAGGGCCGGCTCGTCTCCGAGCTTCACCGCGTGCTACGACGCGGCGGCCACGTCGGCTTCTCCGACCTGGCCCTGCGCGCCTGCCCGTCGCAGAAGGAGGACCGCGCGCTCAGGGCTGTCCTCTACCACAGCGGGGCGGAGCTGGTCACGGACTGGCCCGCCCTCTTCGTCCGGCAAGGCTTCACGATCGTCGATCGCCGCGACATCATCGCCGACACGATCACGACCTGGGACAGCGTCCGCGCAGTCTACGAGCAGCGCAGCGACGAGGCCGTCCACCGCTACGGCCGACGGTTGGCTCGCCGAATCCGCGCGCAGATCGACTCGATTCCGGAGATACTCGCCAAATACGCGACCTTCCCCATCCTCTCGGCGCTGAAGTGAGGCGCAGCAGGACTCGCGCGGGACCGTGCATTCGATATCTACTCGCGCCTGCTCAACGAGTGATTGGCCTGAGGATCGCATCGACCTCTCGGTGGCCGGGACCGTCGAGCTAGCGGCGTTCGGGCCAGTTCAGCAGAACCGGGTCGGCCCCCGCACGCTCGCCGCATTCAAGTACCTCGTCGAGCACGGCGAGCCGCTGCGCGTGAAGCACGCGCAGCTTCCGCGCGTCGCGGCCACCTGCTGAGCATCCCGGCGTTTCATCCTGCCGTCTGCCGCTGAGCCGCGGCTCGGCGCTCCGCCTCGGCGGCGATCTCGTGCAGGGACGCCTCGACGGCGCGCGTCCAGGCGAGCGCGACCCTGCCGCCCCACCATTCGCCGATCGTCCAGAGGTCGGTTCCGAGCTCCCCCCGCCAACACAGCTCAGTACCGATATCGCTTGTTGAGAGGAGGAACGACTCGGCCAGGTGCGGCACCGGTCCGCGTACGAGGCGAAAGTCGATCCGTTCGGGCCGTTCGAAGCGTACGGTCTCGAGCGTGGTCGTCGTGCCGCACTTCACCGGCGTGAAGTGGGCCGCGAGCACCATGTCGCTTCCTCGCTCCCACACGGCGAGCTTGTCGGCCATGGCGCGGGGAGTTCGGCCGAGGTAGGGCGTCGCAACGACGTCGAAGACGACCTCTCGCGACGCCCGGATCGGCTGGAGGAGCGGCCCGAGCGGCTGCGTCCTGCGGCCGAAGCCGAGGTCCAGGGTCAGCGCGCCGCTCGCGAGCAGCCGATACCCACGCCACCCGCCAATAGCCAAAGCCGTGGCCGCGAGCAACGGCGAAGCGCGCAGTCTCACGTGCTGACGACGACGGCCGCCTGTCCCGGCTCGGTCAAACAGCGTGTAGCGCAGGTGGCGAGCTCAGTCCTCAGCTCACAGCTTTCTTCACGAGCGCGGCGATCCTGGCCTCGCCGGCGGCGGTCAACTCCGTCAGCGCGAAGGCGGTCGGCCACATGGCGCCTTCGTCGAGGTTCGCCTTGTCGCTGAAGCCGAACGTCGCGTACCTCGTCTTGAACTTCTGCGCGCTTTGGAAGAAGCAGACGACCTTGCCGTCCTTGGCGTACGCGGGCATCCCGTACCAGGT
>JBKPDB010000144.1:0-13202 GCA_046727655.1 Actinomycetota bacterium | reverse complement strand
CGATGAGCTTGTCTCGATTGCCAAGCACTATCCGAATGTGTGGGTTGATCTGTGCTGGGCGTGGTCGATCGACCCCTACAGTTCCGCTGACTTTGTGCGCCGCTTCTTGCACACCGTCCCGAGTAACAAGCTGTTCGGATTCGGCGGCGACACCTTCTGGCCGACGGCAGCCATCGCCTACTCGATCCAGGCCAGGCGCGGCCTACAGCGCGCACTCGAAGCCGAGGTCGCTGAGGGGGACCTAACTGAGCCAGAGGCGATCACAATCGCGCGCCGACTGATGCGCGACAATCAATACGCCTGCTTCGACATCGAGGGCACTCGCGCGGCTATTCGTGCGCAGCTCCAGCTTGTCGGCGTTGCGTAGGTCCGCGACGGACGTAGCCGTCCTAGCTCGATGAGTTCTCCAACTGCTGCCAGCTGATGAGGCAGCAGGCGAGTGCGAGGTGCAGCGGCTCCCACGCTCCGGCCTGCTGCCAGGCGCGAAGCCGCCGCCAAGCGGTCATGGCGCAGCCAAAGCCGAGCTCTTGCGGCAGATGCTCCCAGCCGATCCCGGTGTGCAAAACGAACAAGATCCCCTGCAACACCTGCCGGTCGTCGAGCCGCTTGCGGCCCGGATAGGGGAAACGCCGCTGCCTCACCGGCAGCAAAGGCTCGATCCGCTCCCATAGCCCGTCCGGCACCACCCACGGCTTCGCGCGCGCATCGACATCCTCCCGAGCTTGACGACGGATGCCGACGGACTTCGCCACCGCGAAACGGGTCACTCCATTGAGTTAGAGGTTCTTAAGACGAAGCCGCGAGCGACGTCTGCGCGAACTGCTCGCGCAGCGCGGTCTTGCGGAACTTCCCGACCGCAGTCTTCGGAATCTCGGAGACGAACTCGTAGCGGTCGGGGAGCCACCACTTCGCGAACCGCGGCGCGAGGAACTCCCTGAGCTCGTCCGGCGAGACCGACATCCCTTCCTTGGCCACAACCGCCGCGAGCGGCCGCTCCGACCACTTCTCGTCGGGAATCCCGATGACGGCCGCCTCGGCGACCGCAGGGTGTGCCATCAGCGCGTTCTCGAGCTCGACGGACGAGATCCACTCGCCGCCGGACTTGATCACGTCCTTCGAGCGGTCCTTGATCTGGATAAACCCGCGCGGATGCATCGACACGATGTCCCCGGTCTTGAACCAGCCGTCCTCGGTCCAGCGGTCGGCCTGACCGGGCGAGTCGTAGTAGGACGCAGCGACCCATGGGCCGCGCACCTCGAGCTCGCCCATCGACTCCCCGTCCCACGGAACCTCCTCGTCGCCGACGCGTGCGCGAATCTCGACGAGGGGCAGCGGCACCCCCGCGGTCGCCTCGAAGTCGAGCTGCGTGTCGGGATCGGCCGATCGGAGGTCGCCGATGAGGTCCGTCGTCGACGCGACCGGGGAGGTCTCCGTCATCCCCCACCCCTGGACGATGCTGAGCCCGTGCTTCTTGTAGGCCGCGATCAACGACCTCGGTACGGCGGAGCCGCCGACGAGCATGCCGCGCATGTGTGAGAGGTCCCACTTGCCCGGATTCGCCTCGAGCTGCTGCAGCATCCCGAGCCACAGCGTCGGCACGCCCGCCGTCCACGTGACGCGCTCCTGCACGAAATCCTCAAGCAGGCTCTCGGCATCGAGACACGGACCGGGAAACACGAGCTTCGAGCCGAGCATCGCCGCGAGATACGGATAGCCCCACGCGTTCGCGTGGAACATGGGCACGACCGGCAGCAGCGCATCTCCCTCCGAGATCGCACGGCCGTTCGGGCACATCGACGCGACGCCGAGCGTGTGCAGAACCGTCGAGCGATGCGAGTACACGACGCCCTTCGGCCGGCCGGTCGTCCCGCTCGTGTAGCACATCGCGGCGGCGTCGTTCTCCTCCAGATCGGGCTCGGACCACTCGTTCGCGCTCGCGGTTTCGAGGAGCTCCTCGTAGTTGTCCTCGACTACGAAGACGTGCTCGATGTCCGTGTCGTGGGCGAACTGCTCGTAGAGCGGCAGAAGGCTGCGGTCGACGATGACCGCGCGGTCACCCGCATGCGCTGCGATGTAGCCGATGTCGTTCGGATGGAGACGGATGTTCAGCGTGTGGAGCACGAACCCGCCGCACGGGATGCCGAAGTACGCCTCGAAGTGCTGGTAGTGGTTCCAGCACAACGTCGCGACGCGGTCGCCGCGCTCGAGCCCGAGCTTCTG
The DNA here is from genome assembly GCA_046727655.1 of Actinomycetota bacterium. GTDB lineage: Bacteria > Actinomycetota > Thermoleophilia > Gaiellales > Gaiellaceae > 3-1-20CM-4-69-9. The sequence goes on along the minus strand of JBKPDB010000144.1, from coordinate 10,982 downwards.
GAGCGCCCCCGCAAGCTGCTTGGACCGCCGCGCCAGGTCACGGTAGGTGTACCGGTGGAAGGTCCGGTCGGGCAGGCGCGTGACGATCTCCTTGTCGCCGAAGAACGTCTCCGCGCGCCACAAGAGCGGTGGAAGCGTGAGCTGGAAATCCATCATCAGGCCGTCCATGGATCCTCCTTTTAGCGCAACAGGACGCGCTCGTACACCCGGTCGCGCAGGCGATCGGGCAGGTGCTCGATCCCTGCTCGGAGCTTTGCGTCGCGGCCGACGAGCACGCGCGTCGGCGTGTTCGCGGCCGTCAGGGCACTCTCCACGACCTTCGCGACGTCGGCCGCGGACGCGCCGTTGCCGCCGCGCTTCTGCGCGACGCGGCCGAGCGCCGCGAGGCGCTGTCCGTACAGCTCTCCGAGCGTCTTCGGCAGTCGCTCCTGCAGCTTCGCCGCACGCTCGGCGGACTTCGTCCAGATCGGAGTGCTGATGGTGCCGGGCTCGACGATCGTCACGTCGACGCAGAACGGCTGCAGCTCGAGTCGCAACGAGTCCGCGATTGCCTCGAGCGCATGCTTGGAGGCCGCGTACGGCCCGAGGAACGGAAGTGCGCTCCGGCCCGCGATCGAGCCGACGAAGACGACCTTCCCGCGTGCACGCCGGAGCTGCGGGAGCAAGGCCTGCGTGACCGCGACCTGGCCGATCACGTTCACGTCGAGCTGCCGCCGGAGCTCGTCGAGCGGGACGAACTCCAACGGGACCGCGAGCGCGATGCCCGCGTTGTTGACGAGCCCGTGCAGCTCGTCGACCTGATCGGCGAGCGTGCGTACCTGCTCGTCGTCCGTAACGTCCAGCAGCACCTCCTCGGTGCCGGGCGGCGCGTCGCCGCTGCGGCGGACTCCGGCGAGCACGCGCCAGCCGTTGCCGACGAGCCGAAGCGCGCACGCCTCGCCGATGCCGGAGGAGGCGCCCGTCACGAGCGCGGTGCGCATCATCCGTCGAGGAGCGAAGCCGCGACCCTGGCGCGGTAGACGCGCGGGTAGCCGCCGAACGCCTGGATCTCGAGCGCCCGCTTGTAGTAGCGGTGAAGCACGTGTTCCCACGTGAAGCCGATACCCCCGTGGATCTGGATGGACCGCTCGCACGCCGCGACGGCAACGTCGCTGCAGTAGCTCTTCGCGGCGGCGACGGCCGTCGGCGCCTGCTCGTCCTGTTCCGCCACGCACCACGCAGCCCAGTACGCGAGCGACCGTGCCAGCTCCGTCTCGACGTACGTGTCTGCGAGCCGATGTGACACGGCCTGGTAGACGCCGATCGGCCTGCCGAACTGGTGTCGCGACTTTGCATGCTCGACGCCGAGCTCGAGCGCCTTCGCCGCGATCCCCACGGCTTCGAGCGAGAGCGTTGCGAGCCGCTCGTCCTCGGGACGCTCAGGGTCGAAGTACGCCGCGCCTTGCCCGGCGCGGCCGAACTCCTCGAAGAGCACCGCCTGGTCGAGGAAGCCGAGCTCGGCGCCGCGCAGCTCTTCCTGCGTCCACGCCGAGGCGCCGTTGCGGGACAGCGCATCGCGCGCCTCGCGTCGCAGCAGCTCCTGCTCTTCGGTGAAGGCGAACTGCATCAGCGGCTCCTGGGTAGGCCGAGCACGCGCTCGGCGATGATGTTGCGGAGGATCTCGCTCGTCCCGGCCTCGATCGTGTTGCCGCGGCTTCGCAGCTGCTGATGGCGCCAGTACCCGTCGTCCTCGCCGTCGAGGAGCTCGAGCGCGAGCTTCGTCAAGCGCTGGTTCTGCTCCGACCAGTGCAACTTGGACCCGGAGCCTTCCGGTCCCGGGATGCCGATCTCCATCAGCGTCGTCAGCGAGCGGTAATTCGTGTACTTGAGCGCCTGGAGCTCGATCCACTCCTGGGCGACGCGATCGCGGAGCAGCGGATCGTCGACCCCGCGCTCCTTGGCGAGCGCGATGAGCTTCGTCACCTGCATCTCGAGCGTGCCGGTGAGCGCGAAGCCGAGCGTGCCGCGCTCGTGGAGCAGCGTCGTCATCGCAACCTGCCAGCCGCCGCCGATCTCGCCGAGGAGGTTCTCCGCCGGCACCTCGACATCCGTGAAGAAGATCTCGTTGAACTCGGCCTCTCCGGTGATCTGCCGGAGCGGCCGCACCTCGACGCCCGGCACCTTCATGTCGGCGATCACGTACGTCAGGCCCGCGTGGCGTTGCGAATCCGGGTCGCTGCGACCGACCAGGATGCAGAAGTCCGCGATGTGCGCGAACGACGACCAGACCTTCTGTCCGTTGACGACGAAGTGCCCGTCGCGCGGCTCGATGCGGGTGCGGACGGAGGAGAGGTCGGAGCCGGCGTCGGGCTCGGAGAAGCCCTGGCACCAGATCTCCTCGGCGGAGAGGATCTTCGGCAGGTAGCGGCGCTTCTGCTCTTCGGTGCCGTGCGCCATGATCGTCGGGCCGGCCATGCCGAGCCCGATCACGCCCATGTGCGACGGCGCGCCGGTGCGGGCGAACTCCTCGAGCACGATCGCCTGGTGGCTATACGGCGCGCCTCGTCCCCCGAATTCCTCCGGCCAGGTCAGCCCTGCGTAGCCGGCCTCGTACATCTTGCGGCTCCAGTCGCGGCCGGGCTCGGCCGGCAGGTTCTCGGCGAGCCATGCGCGAACGCCGGCGCGGAACGCGGCCTCGTCGGGAGCGTCGCGCAGGTTCACGTGCGCAATTGAATCATCGGGACGATCACGTCGCAGCGATCCACGCAGAGTCGGGATCGCGGGCGCTCGCCCCGCCCGCGAGTGCAAGCGTCAAATCCGTCTCGGCGGCCAGCTGCGTCAGCACGGCGGCGACGCCGTCTTTTCCGCCGACGGCCAGGCCGTAGACGTACGGCCGCCCGATCAGGGCAGCGTCGGCGCCGACGGCGAGCGCCTTGACGACGTCCGCTCCCGAGCGGATGCCGCCGTCCATGAGCACGACCGCCTCTGCACCGAGTGCGTCCCGCACCTCGGCGAGCGCGTCGAGGGCAGCGACGGCGCCGTCGACCTGGCGTCCGCCGTGATTCGAGACGATCACTCCGTCGACTCCAGAGGCGAGAGCGATGCGGGCATCCTCCGCCGTGAGAACACCCTTGACGAGCAACGGGAGCGTGGTCTGTTCGCGCAGCCATGCGAGGTCCTGCCAGGTCAACGCGAGGTTGGGGAAGAGCGCCAGCATGGTTCCTGCGGCGACGAGCGGGTCCTCCTCAGGGGGCACGGACAGCCGAGACCGGAAGACCGGATCGCTCGTGAACTGCGCGATCCCCTCCCCGTCACGAAACGGGAGATAGGCGTTCCGCAGGTCTCGCGGGCGCCAGCCGAGCACGAGGGTGTCCAACGTGACCACGATCGCCGAGTAGCCGGCCGCAGCAGCGCGGCCGGCGAGGCTCGCGACGATCTCCCGGTCGTTGACCCAGTAGAGCTGGAACCACCGTGGGGCGTCTCCCATGACCGCCGCGACCTCCTCCAGCGAGTGTGATGCCGCGGTGGACAGGATGAACGGCACGCCGGCCTCCGCGGCCGCTGCGGCCGGCGCCAGTTCGCCGTCGGGATGGGCAATGCTCAGGACGCCGACCGGCGCAAGGAAGAACGGAAAGGGCGACCTCGTGCCGAGGATCTCGACGGAAAGGTCCCGCTCGACATTGCCCGTCAGCATGCGGGGACGCAGCCGGCGCCGGTCGAATGCCTCCCGATTCGCACGCATGGTTCCTTCCTCGCCCGCGCCGCCTGCGATGTAGCCGAACGGCCCCGGCTCGAGCGTCGCCGCCGCGCGGGCTTCCCATTCCTGGGCGCCCACCGGCCACGGCGACTCGCCCGAGACGTAGATCTCGTTTTGAACTTGAGTCCCCTCGAAACGCATTCGCGATCGCGGCGGGTCATATCATCCCCGCGGTCCGATGGCACTCCTTGCGGTCGAGAACGTCACGCGCCGGTTTGGGGGAATCGTTGCGTTGGCAGACGTGTCACTTCCCCTCGACCGCGGCGAGATCGGCGGCTTGATCGGGCCGAACGGCGCCGGGAAGACGACGCTCTTCAACCTGATCACGCGCCTCTACCGGGCGAACGAGGGACGGGTTGTCTTCGACGGCAAGGATCTGGCGGAGGTTCGGGCGCACCAGATCGTCGGCCTCGGAATCGCGCGGACCTTCCAGAACGTCGCGCTGTTCCAGCAGATGACTGTCCTCGAGAACGTCCTCGTCGGCGCGCACTCACGCTTGCGTCCTTTCTCAGAGCGGCGTGGCCGCGAGACAGCGCGCGAGATTCTCGAGTACGTCGAGATCGCGGACCTGGCCGACCGGCTCCCGGGCGGCCTCCCGTTCGGCACGCTGAAGAGGGTCGAGCTCGCCCGAGCGCTGATCTCGCGACCGACGCTCCTCCTGCTCGACGAGCCGGCCGGCGGCCTGAATCACGAGGAAGTGGGAACGCTCGCTGAGGCAATTCGGCGCCTGCGCAAGGACTTCGATCTCACGGTGCTCCTTGTGGAGCACCATATGAACCTCGTCATGTCGGTGTGCGAGCGCGTGCACGTGCTCAACTTCGGACGGACGATCGCGTCGGGAACGCCGCGTGAGGTTCAGGCGGACCCGGACGTGATCGAGGCGTACCTCGGCACCGAGGAAACGGAGAAGGAACAAGGCCCTCATGCCGTTGCTTGAAATCGAAGGGGTGGAGGCACGGTACGGGCCGATCAAGGCATTGCACGGTGTCACCCTGAACGTCGACGAGGGCGAGATCGTCGCGCTCCTCGGTGCCAACGGCGCCGGGAAGACCACGACGCTCCGAACCGTCTCGGGAACCGTCCGACACGACGGCCGGATCGTCTTCGACGGACGCGCGATCGGGCGGCGCTCCCCTGACCGCATCGCGCGTCTCGGCGTCGCACACGTTCCCGAGGGACGCGGGCTCTTCAGTGAGCTCACCGTCTGGGAGAACCTGCGCATGGGCGCCTACATCCGCGGTGAGCGCCGCGTGCTGAAGAACGAAGCGCGCCGCATCTTCGAGTACTTCCCGTGGATGGAGAGGCGACGCGACCAGCAGGCGGGAACGCTGAGCGGCGGCGAGCAGCAGATGGTCGCGCTCGCGCGTGCGCTCGTCTCCCGCCCGCGATTGCTGATGCTCGACGAGCCGTCGCTCGGTCTCGCGCCGACCGTCGTCCAGGAGCTCTTCCGAATCGTCAAGGTGCTCAACGCGAACGACGGGTTGACGGTGCTGGTCGTCGAGCAGAACGCGAACGTCGCGCTCGGCGCCGCGGCGCGCGCATTCGTCCTCGAGGTCGGCCGCGTCGTGATCGAGGGCGCGAGCGATGAGCTGAGCCGCCACGAGGCCGTGCGGAAGTCGTACCTAGGGTACTGATGCTCGTCGCGGACTTCAGCTGGGCGGACTTCGGGCAACAGGTGACGAGCGGGCTCGCCTCGGGTGCGATCTTCGCGAGCGTCGCGCTCGCGCTCGTGCTCATCTACCGTGCCACGGACGTCGTCAACTTCGCCCAGGGCGAGATGGCGACGTTCACGACCTTCATCGCCTGGTCGCTCATGCATCACGGGCTCTCGTACTGGCCGGCCTTCGTAGTCACGCTCGGGATTGCGTTCGTCGGGGGAGTCGGGGTCGAGCGCGTGTTCATCCGGCCCGTCGAGCGACGCCCGGAGCTCGTGATCGTGATCGTCACGATCGGGTTGCTGATCGCACTGAACGGTCTGACCGGCTGGATCTGGGGGCCGGAGGTGAAGGCATTCGACAGCCCGTTCCCGAACAGGACGATCGACATCGCCGGCGTCGCAGTGTCGATTCAGGACATCGGCACGTTCTGCGTCTGTCTCGCCACCGTGCTGCTCGTCTGGCTCTTCTTCCGCTTCACCACGGTCGGGCTCGCGATGCGCGCGGTTGCAGTCAATCCGGATGCGAGCCGCTTGATGGGCGTGCGGGTCGGCTGGATGCTCGCGCTCGGCTGGGGCCTTGCCGCCGTCCTCGGAGCGGTCGCCGGGATGATGGCCGCGCCCACCGTTTTCCTCGATCCCGACATGATGCTCGTGATCCTCATCTACGCCTTCGCGGCCGCCGTCCTCGGCGGCATCGACAGCCCGGTCGGTGCCGTGGTCGGAGGACTCATCCTCGGTGTCATCGTGAACCTGCTAGGACGCTACGTCGGCTTCGTGGGCCAACAGCTGCGTCTGCCGAGCGCGCTCGCGCTCCTCCTGCTCGTCCTGCTGATTCGTCCGCAAGGACTGTTCGGACACGTCCGCGTGAGGCGGGTCTAGTCGTGCGCCGCCCCTGGATCCTGCCGGTGCTGCGGGGCCTTCTCGTCGCGGGCGTCGTCGTCCTGATCGCCTTCATCCCGCGGCTGGTCGGCGAGTTTCGGCTGTCGCAGTTCACCTACGTCGGCATCTACTTCATAGCGCTCCTCGGCCTGAACATCCTCACCGGCTACAACGGGCAAATCTCGCTCGGACACGGTGCGTTCATGGCGATCGGCGGCTACGCAGGTTCGGTCCTCATCCTCGGCCAGAAAGGATTCGACCTACTCGGCCAGCATCCGTCGAACGTCCTTCCGCAGAGTGGGATGAGGCCGGTGTTCGCAATTCCGCTCGCGGGGCTGATCACCGGGATCATCGGCTACCTCTTCGGTATCCCGGCGCTCCGACTCGCCGGCGTCTCGCTGGCGCTGGCGACGTTCGCGGTCGCGGTTTCTCTGCCGGCGCTCGCCAAGCGTTTCGAGCACTTGACGGGCGGAGGCGGAGGGCTGTCGCTGCCGCTGCCGAGCACGCCGTTCGGCCTCGACATCTCGCCGTCGCACTGGTTGTACTACGAGGCCTGGGGCTTCGCCGCCGTGCTGTTCGTCGTCGCGTGGATCCTCGTCCGTGGCCGACTCGGCCGTGCGTGGCGGTCGATCCGCGACGGCGAGATCGCCGCCGTCTCCTCGGGCGTCAGCCCGGCGGCGTACAAGACGCTCGCGTTCGGCGTCTCCGCCGCCTACGCGGGTGTTGCCGGCGCGCTCTTCGTGATCCAGAACGCCTACATCAATCCCGACACGTTCCCACTCGCGTTGTCGATCCTGCTGCTTGCGAGCGTCGTGATCGGCGGGCTCGGCTCGCTGTCAGGAGTTCTCGTCGGAGCGCTCGTGATCGAGTTCCTGCCCATCTACGCCCAGGAGCCCCCAATCATCCACCACAGCTTCGCGCAGGAGGCTTCGCCCGTAGTGTTCGGCGTCGTCCTGATCCTGATCGTCGTCCTCCTGCCGGGTGGCGCGGCAGGCATCTTTCGCCGGGTCGGGCGGTCGCTCGCCCTTGCCGGCCGGCGCGTCAGCCCCGCGCCGGCGACTCGAGCCGGATCGCAACCAGAAGCTCGATGAGGTCGGCGATGCGGCGGGGGTTCCTCTTCGTACGCTCCTGAATCCGCCGCAACCGGTACTGGGCGGTGTTCGGATGCACGTGGAGGCGCTCGGCCGTCTCGCGTACACGCAAGTCCGCGCCGGCGAACGCCCGGATCGTCTCGCACAGAACGCCGCCGCGGGTGCGATCCTCCTCCAGGAATCGCCGCAGCTCCGGATCGAGCAGGCGGCGGGCCGTCTCGTCGTTTCGCAGGATCAGGTAGTCGAACGGCGACAGGCGCGGGAGCGCCGCGACACCACCGGCCTCGCGCACCCGGTCGAGAGCCTCGCGCGCCTCGTGGTAGGCCCGCGGAAGATCCCTGACGCCGTGGGCGGGGGCGCTAACCCCGATCGCCAGCTCGATCCCTTCTCGGCGCAAGTGCTCGAACGTGCGGTCGAGCAGGTCGCACGCCGCACCGATGTCGCCGCGCGCTCCGAATGCCCAGATCGCGACGATCTCGTTCCGACGCGCCACGACAAGCGTCTTCGTGTCCGGCGACCCGGTGGCAGCAAGTGCCGACCTCGCCGCGTGGGGTGGCTCGCTTCCGCCTCCCCCGCGAGCCACGGCGACCACGACCGCCGTCGGTACGTCCGCGGCGATCCCGTACTGCTCTGCCAACGCATGCAGCGGGCCGTCCGCAGGGAGATCTCCCGCGAGCAGTACGTCGAGCAGGTCCCGGCGCTCGCGATCCGCATCGGCGAGCGCGAACTGCTGGAACTCGACGTACGCGTGCGCAGCGTGTGTCGTGACGAAGTCGACGTATCGCATCAGCGGCGCGGCCAGGGTAAGAGCCGCCTCGTGCCCGAACGGATGCTCACCGGCGCGCGCGACGATGGCATCCCAGAGAACCTTCTCGCCCACGCGGAACGCGTTGATGTAGTGCTCGAGGGCGAGGCCTGCGCGCGCACGTCGCATCGCGGCCCCGCGGATGAAGCCGACCTCGTCGAGCGTGACCTCGCGCTGCTCGAGGAACGCCGTGAGCTTCGTCCGGTAGTGAGCCGCCACCTGCTCTCTGACGTCCGCGAAGAACCCGTCCCCCTGCGCGGCATAGGCGGGGATCTCGGCGCGCATCGCTTCGATCGCTGCGTCCACCAGGGCCGAGAGATCCGAGAGCAGGCTCGATAGGATGCGGCCGCGCTCGGCGGCAACGACGTCCGACCGTGGCACGGCCTCGATCGTCACCACTCGATCTTGACAGGCGGTTTGTGGTGAATCAACAATGGGCCGCGCGGAAGTTTGGTGCGGCGCGACGATGAGATATGCGGGATCGCGGCGGTACGCTGGGGAATCGCGACGGTGAGCCTCACCGACGTTCGCCTATCCCTGTCGAGGGTTTCGTGTCATCGCAACAAACCGGCGGGTCGCACGTCCAATACCAGCGGGGGCGGCTGGAGGTTCTCGAGGTCAAGGAGGAGGGAGTTGTGAACAGAGCGCTGCTTGCGCTTGCGATCTTCGTGGTCGCGCTCGCCGTGAGCATCCCGGGCGCGTTCGCGCGCGTCGGTGGTGTCAGCGGCGTTGCGGCGACACCGGGGGTCACCAAGACGTCGATCACGATCGGCGGAACGTTCCCGCTGAGCGGGCCGGCGTCGCTGTATGCGCCGATCCCGCGCGGGATGGAGGCGTACTTCAAGTACATCAACAGTCGGAAGGGCCCTGACGGGAAAGTCGGGGTGCGCGGCCGGAAGATCGTCTGGAAGTACTACGACGACGGTTACAACCCGGCGCAGACGGTTCAGTTGACGAACAAGCTCGTCCTCGAAGACCGTATCTTCGCGGACGTCGGCTCGCTCGGGACCGAGCACAACCAGGCGATCCGGCCGATGCTGAACCAGCGGAAGGTCCCCCAGATCCTCGTCGCCACCGGCGCGAGCTACTGGGGCCTGCAGTACAAGCAGTTCCCGTGGACGATCGGCTGGCAGCCGGACTACATCGCCGAGGGGCGCGCGTACGGCGAGTGGATCAAGAAGAACGCACCGAACGCGAAGATCGCGGTCTTCCTACAGAACGACGACTACGGGCACGACTACCTCCGCGGGCTAAAGATCGGGCTCGGTAACAAGCGGAGCTTGATCGTGTCCGAGCAGACCTACGAGGCCACGGACACGAGCTATGCGTCTCAGATCTCGAGGCAGAAGGCCTCGGGAGCCGACACATGGGTGCTGCTCTCGATCCCGACGCCGACCGTGCGCGCACTCGCGACGGCCAAGGCACTCGGCTGGAAGCCGGCCACGATCGTGATCAACTCGGTCGCCGCGATCGACACGGTGATGAAGGCCGCAGCCGCAAGTGCGGGGCCTGCTTACGTGAACGGCGCGGTCAGCTCTGGCTACCTGAAGAACAACGATGCGCCGAAGTACGCGAACGATCCCACCGTGAAGCGGTATCAGTCGCTGCTGGCGCGCTTCGGCCCGAACGATGCCGACCCGAAGAACACCTTCTACTTCTACGGGATGGCGAAGGCGTACGACGTGGTCAAGCTGCTGTACCTGGCTGGGAAGAACCCGACTCGGGCGTCGCTGATGGCGGCCACCCAGAAGATCAACTGGGTCAACCCGTACATGATCAAGGGGATCAGGGAGAAGACGAGCAAGACGGATCACTTCCCGCTCTCACAGATCAAGCTGACGCGCTACACGAACGGGGTCTTCCAGGAGTTCGGTCCGCTGATCAAGGGCCGCTGACAGGCAGTGTGGTGGGGCCGGCGGGAGCCGGCCCCATTACCCGGCGTTGGACTTCTCCCTCACCCCCGAGCAGGAGCTGATCCGCGACTCGGCCCGCGAGTTCTGCGAGCGCGAGATCGTCCCGCGCGCTCGCGACTGGGACCGGGAGGAGCAGCTCGATCGCTCCATCGTCTCGAAGCTCGCGTCAACCGGCTATCTCGGAGCGACGCTGCCGGAGGAGCACGGCGGCATGGGCCTCGACACAATCTCCTACTGCCTGCTGATGGAAGAGCTCGGACGGGCAGATTCGTCGGTTCGCGGAATCGTCTCCGTCAACCTGGGGCTCGTCGGCAAGACGATCGTCAAGTGGGGGACGGACGATCAGCGGCGCGAGTGGCTGCCGAGGCTCGCATCTGGCGAGGCGCTGGGCTGCTATGCACTGACGGAGCCCGGCGCAGGCTCGGATCCCGGCAGCCTCGTCACGCGGGCCGAGCGCGACGGCGACGACTGGATCCTCTCGGGGTCGAAGCTCTTCATCACGCTCGGCAGCTGGGCAGGCCTCGCGCTCGTCTTCGCCCGCAGCGGCGAAGAAGGGGCGCGCGGACTGACCTGCTTTCTCGTGCCGAAGCCGACGCCGGGATTCTCGGCTAAGCAGATCAAGGGAAAGCTGGGTCTGCGGGCGCAGGACACCGCCGAGCTCCTTCTCGACGGCGTGCGCGTCCCCGACACCAACCGGCTGGGCGGGGAAGGCGACGGCTTCAAGGTTGCGATGTCGGCGCTCGACACCGGCCGCATCTCGCTGGCGGCCGGGTGCGTCGGCATCGCCGCGGGATGTCTCGACGCGTGCCTGCGCTACGCCGGTGAGCGGCGCCAGTTCGGCAAGCAGATCGCGTCGTTCCAGCTCGTGCAGGAGCTCCTCGCCGAGATGGCGGTGGAGCTC
>JBKPDB010000143.1:0-10712 GCA_046727655.1 Actinomycetota bacterium | reverse complement strand
GCGTCGTGCGCCTCGATCGCCGCCCGCATGCCCGCGCAGCCGGCGCCGACGATGAGGACGTCGTGCTTCGCCTCCACTACGAAGGAAGCTATCGAATGGCGGTCGGGTGCCGCTTCGTGACGGAGCTGTCGCCCGGCCGGGCTCTCGATGCCCCTGGGTAAGATCCACGAGTCCTTCGGCGTCGACAGAGGAGCGATTTCACGTGGCGAAAATGCTGTTCCACCTTCCCGAGGCAAAGCGGGTGAACGAGAACCCGAGCCCTGCGGAGGTGAAGGAGCTCGCCGCGAACATGCCGACCGCGCGGTGGACGAAGTACGAGAACCTCAACGTGCAGACGGAGGTCCTCGCGCGCTCGAAGCGCTCGACCTACCTCGTCACGGACGACCCTGACGGACAGAACCAGGCGATCTCGACCGAAGACGCTGCGACGTGGGCGGCGCGCCAGGACGAGTACATCGCCGGCCGCGAGATGGTCGTCATCGACGGCTACATCGGCAACGATCCGGAGTTCCGAACGCCGACGCGCCTTTATGTCGAAGCGGCCAACGCGAACATCGCCGGCATGCAGCAACAGTTGTACTTCGGGCCGCCGGAGGACGACTTCGAGCCCGAGCTGACGATCGTTTACACGCCGAACTTCGACGCGACCGGCTTCCCCGATGACCGGCTGATCATGGTCGACCTCGAGCAGGGCTTGACGCGCGTCTTCAACTCGGATTACTTCGGCGAGTCGAAAAAGGGCGGCCTGCGGATGTGGAACAAGCTGGTCTACGACCAGGGTGGGCTCCCGCTGCACGCCGGCTGCAAGATCATTCCGACGAACGACGGCGACAAGGTTTGCCTCACCGTCGGCCTCTCCGGCACCGGCAAGACGACCACGACCTTCACGCGGCAGAACGGCTCGCTACCCGTCCAGGACGACTTCGTGGCCTGGATGCCGGACGGTCGCATCTATGTCACGGAGAACGGGTGCTTCGCGAAGACGTACGGGCTCAACCCGGAGGACGAGCCGACGATCTACGGCGCGGTCACGCAGCCGGACTCGTATCTCGAGAACGTCTCGCAGCACGGCGACGACGTCGACTTCTATGACGAGAGCTACACGCAGAACGGGCGAGCAACGTTCCCGTTCGACGTGATCGAGTCGGCAGCGGACCGCGAGATCGAAGGCGCCGACTTCCTGCTCATCCTCAACCGCAACGAGAACGTCATCCCCGCAGTCGCGAAGCTCGAAGGCCCGCAGGCAGCGGCCTTCTTCATGCTCGGGGAGACGAAGGGGACGGCCGCGGGCGGCGCGGACGAGGCGGGCAAGTCACTCCGCGTGCCGGGAACGAACCCCTTCTTCCCGATGCTGCACGACCTGCAGGGGAACCGTTTTCTCGAGCTCCTCGACGAGCATCCGCTCGAGGTCTTCTTGTTGAATACCGGCCGCGTCGGCGGACCGGACGAGGACGAGCGTTCGAAGAAGGTGCGCATCAAGCATTCGTCCGCGATCGTCAAGGGAATCGCGGACGGCACGATCGAGTGGGAGCGCGACCCGGACTTCGGGTACCTGACCGCGCGGGCGGTTCCAGGCATCGACGACGACGAGATCTTGCAGCCGCGCAAGCTCTACGAGCGCGCCGGCCGCGGCAACGAGTACCGCGGGCACGTCGAGCGGCTCAAGGCCGAGCGGGCCGAGTTCCTCGCAGGATTCGCGAGTCTCTCCGACGACATCGTCGCCGCGGTTCGATAACGGCTCCTAGACCTGCCAAGCGGCGTCGCGCAGCACCGGAACGCGCTCGCCGTCGCGTGTAATGCCCGTTACCTGGAGCTCGGGTGAGCCAACCATGAAATCGACGTGGATCCCGGAGCGGTTGAGGCGGCCGCGATCGGCGTCGCCCACGGCGGCGTCATACGCCGACCCGAGAGCGATGTGGCTCGCCGCGTTCTCGTCCAGCAGCGTGTCGTAAAAGACGGTCTGAAGCGGACCGATCCGGCCCTCCCTGTCCACGAGGGCGAGCTCACCGAGTCGCGCCGCGCCTTTGTCCTGCTCGGTCAGGGCGCGGATCATCTCGGCTCCGGACTCGGCGTTGATCTCGACGACGCGTCCTCCTTCGAAGCGCAAAGTCAGCTCTTCGATGATCCGGCCCTGCGTGAAGAGGGGCATTGTCGCCCGGACGCTGCCGTCGACCCGTTCGGGGTCAGGCGCCGTGAAGATCTCCTCGGTCGGGAGGTTCGACATGTGCGGGATCCCGTCGACGGTCACATCGCCGCCGCCGATCCAGCGGGACGACGGCAGCAGGCCGATCGTCAGGTCCGTGCCCGGGCCCTCGAGATGGACGGCGTCGAGGCGTCGGTTAGTCAAGCGCTCAGCCGCAGACTCGAGCGCAGCGGCGCGATCTCTCCACGCGGCCTGCGGATCCGGCTCGTCGAGGCGGCAGATGTGCACGACCTGCTCCCAGAGCTTCGCGATCGCGGCTTCGCCTTCGAGGTCCGGATGCACGAGCTCCGCCCAGCTGGCGGTCGGGCAGGGAGCGATGCACCAGTTCACCGTCCGCTGGTTGATCACGGTGATCCATTCCTTGACCCGCGGGAAGACATCGCGCCCCAAGCGAGCGGGGTCGACATCGTCGAAGAGGTGAGGTTCGACGGGACCGCTGAGGGAGATGACCGCAGCTCGCTCCTCTCCGAGCTGGAGGGTTCGCGTGCGGTGCCACGGAGGGACGAAGGCGAGCACCTCGTCTGCCGCGTATTGCACGCGCTCGCGCTTGAGATGCGGGTCCCAGTACCAGACGTCGACGAACTTCGCTCCGTGCTTGTAGGCGCTCGCGGTGATCGCGCGGGTGAGCTCCTCCTTCCCCAAAGCCGAACGGATGTCGAGGATCTGGCCCTCCTGCACGTTCGCGCCGAAGCTCACGAGCAGGTCGGCAAGCCGCTGAACGTTGCCGTTCACAGGCAGGCGATGCTAACGGCGGCGCGAATGGCACCGTGTGGACACCGCACAGGCAATCGAGCGGTTCCTCCGCTCCCCCGGCCTCGGTGAGTCGACGCGGCGTGCGTACCGCGGCGATGTCGAAGAGTTCGGACGCTGGCTCTCGCGACGCGGTCTGCGCGTGCGGGACGTCGATGTCCGCGTACTCACCGACTACGCGTCGGACCTTGGCAGCGCGCGCCCGCGAAAGCTCGCTCCGGCGACGATCGCGAGAAAGCTGGCGGCCGTGCGCAGCTTCCTTCGCTTCACGCTGGGCCCGGCAAACGTGCCAGATGCGGCGCTCGGCCCGCGGCGTCCACGGCGTCTTCCGGACACGCCGAAAGCCGTCGAGGTGGAGGCCGCGCTCGACGCGCTCGACGGCGACGGCCCGCTGGCACTGCGCAACCAGGCCCTCGTGGAGCTCGTCTACTCCGCCGGCCTGCGGAGCGCAGAAGCCGTCGGGCTCGAGCTTGCGGACGTCGACTTCGACCGCGAGCAGCTCCATGTGCGTGGGAAGGGCGGTAAGGAGCGTGTCGTCCCGCTCGGCGAGGAAGCGGCACTCCTGCTGGCGCGGTATCTCCACGAGGCACGCCCGTGCCTTGCCCGCCGCGCCGAGAACGCCGTCTTTCTCTCGGCGCGCGGGAATCGCCTCGACACGTCGACGGTCCGCCGCGTGTTCGCGCATCCCCACCGGCTGCGGCACGCGTTCGCGACGCATCTCCTCGAAGGCGGCGCCGACCTGCGCACGATCCAGGAGCTCCTGGGCCACAGCTCGCTCTCGACCACGCAGCTGTACAGCCACGTGGACGGGAAGCGCTTGCGTCGTGTCTACGACCGCGCCCATCCGCGTTCCTGACTCGGCGTCGGCGCGGGAGGCGATTCGCCGCTCACCGCGAAAGCCTCCGCCGTGACGGCTCCCGCGCGCGATCCCGACGTCGAAGGCTTCCTCGCGCTCCTCGCAACGAGCCGCGCCCCGAAAACGGTTGAGGCGTATCGACGGGACCTCGCCGCTCTCGCCGCCTGGTCGAGCAAGGCGATCGGCCGGATCTCAGCCGAGGAGCTGGAGCAGTACCTCGCCGAGCTGCGGGCGGCCGGGCTCGCCCCGGCGACGATTGCGCGCCGCATCGCCGCGATCCGCTCCTTCTTCCGCCATCAGGCCCTGCTGGGCGTGCGCACCGACAACCCGGCCGCAGAGCTCGACCCGCCGCGGCGCAACCGAACCCTGCCGCGCACGCTCTCGCCCGCAGAAGCCGCGCGCCTCGTCGAGGCCGCGAACGGAACGACGCCGCGGGCCCTCCGGGACCGCGCCTTGGTGGAGCTCCTCTACGGCGCGGGGCTCCGCGTCAGCGAGCTGGCCGGCCTGCAGAAGTCGAGCGTCGACCTGGACGCACGGCTCGTGCGGTGCGTCGGGAAGGGCTCGAAGGAACGGATCGTGCCCATCGGCCGCCAGGCGGTGCAGGCGCTACGCCGCTACCTCGCGCGAGGCCGCCCCTACCTCGACTCGCGCCACCGTCCGGAGCTCTTCCTGAACGCGAAGGGCGGCGGCTTGACCCGTGCCGGCGTCTTCCTGATCCTCCGGCGGCTCGCCGGCAAGGCGGGGCTCGAGCCAGAACGCGTCCATCCACATCTGCTGCGGCACTCCTTCGCTACGCACCTGCTCGAGGGCGGGGCCGACCTCCGCTCGGTCCAGGAGATGCTCGGGCACGCCGATCTCGCGACGACCGAGCTCTACACACACGTATCCGATCGACGGCGTCGGGAGTTGTACTTCCAGGCGCACCCGCATGCGCGTCGAAGAACGGAGTAGGAGTGTCATGGAGCTCGACCTGAACATCGCACTGCTCGTGATTCTCACCTGCGGCGTCGGCTATCTGATGACCATTGCGGGCCTGCACAAAGGCGCGCTGGAGCTGCGGCGCCCCGACCGCAAGTGCCCGAGCTGCGGCCGCAGGATCGTCGGGCGCGTCTGCACGGGCTGTAGCGCCTAGCCCCTCGGCCCTGCGCGCTTTCTCAGATCCGCCGCGACGGTGCGCGCGGCGTTTCTCAACTCCGTGTCTTGGTCTTCGTCCTCGGCGAGCCCGCCGAGCAGAACGATCGTCTCGCGCTGGGGCGAACCGTTCCGCAAGCACACCACGGCCAGCCGGCGCACGGCCTGGTTCGGGTCGCTGGACACGATCGAGTGCAGCAGCGGTCGCAGCCGGTTGACGACGCCTGGGCTGTCGCGCGACAGCAGCTGCACCGAGAGCAGGGCCGACCCGCGCGCCGCCGGGCTCTCGTCCTCGAGCCCGCGCCTCAAGAGCTCGAGCTTCTGCCGAAAGCGGAACTGACCGATCGCCCGGTACGCGACGGCCCGCTCTCGGTAGTCGGCGCTCCGCGTCGCCGCCTCCACCTCGTCGTCCCACTGCTGACGCAGCGAGGCAAGCTCACGCTCGGCGCCTGACTGCGCCAGCTCGTCGGCCTGGGCTGCTGCTTCGGCGAGTGACATGCGGCGCGGGACTCTATCTCGCATGGTTAGAGTCCGGCGCCGTGGCACACAAGGTCGTTCTCATCCCCGGCGACGGCACCGGCCCGGAGCTCAGCGAAGCGACTCGGCGCGTCCTCGAGGCGACCGGCGTCGAGTTCGAGTGGGACGTCCGGGAGGCCGGCGCCGACGTGATGGACAAGCACGGCGGCAACCCCCTCCCCGACGACGTCCTCGAGGCGATTCGCGAAACCGGCGTGGCGCTCAAGGGGCCGATCACGACTCCGGTCGGCAGCGGGTTCCGCTCCGTGAACGTCGCACTGAGGAAGAGCCTGGACCTGTACGCGCAGATTCGACCCTGTAAGACGTACCCAGGTGTCCGTACACGCTTCGAGGACGTCGATCTCATCGTCGTCCGTGAGAACACCGAGGATCTCTACGCGGGGATCGAGTACGAGGAGGGATCGGCCGAGGCGCGCGAGCTGATCGACTGGATCAAGTCGAAAGGCGGCCGGCTCGTCCACGAGGACGCGGGCATCTCGATCAAGCCGATCTCGATCTCGGGAACGCGCCGCATCGTCCAGTTCGCTTTCGACTACGCGCGGAAGAACGGCCGCCGCAAGGTCACCGCTGTTCACAAGGCGAACATCATGAAGTTCTCGGACGGTCTCTATCTGCGCGTCGCACAAGAGGTTGCCGCGGCGAACGACGACATCGAGTTCGACGAGCGCATCGTCGACAACATGTGCATGCAGCTCGTCCAGCGACCGGAGGAGTACGACGTCCTCGTGCTTCCCAACCTGTACGGCGACGTCGTCTCGGACCTCTGTGCCGGAATGATCGGAGGGCTCGGCCTCGCTCCCGGTGCCAACTTCGGCGAGGGCATCGCGATCTTCGAGCCGACCCACGGCTCCGCGCCGAAGTACGCCGGTCAGAACAAGGTCAATCCGATGGCGCAGATGCTGTCGGGAATGCTGATGCTGCGCCACCTCGAGGAGCGCGAGGCCGCCGACAATCTGGAGCAGGCGGTCGGCGCGGTGATCGCCGAGGGCAAGGACGTCACCTACGACATGAAGCCGACCCGGACAGATCCGACGTCGGTCGGCACGAGCGAGGTGGCCGACGCGATCATCGACGAGCTGGGGGCGCGCGTTGCGTAGGAAGATCACCGTCGTCGGGGCGGGGAACGTCGGCGCGACGTGTGCGCAGGCGCTGGCGCTGCGCGACTACGCCGACATCGTCCTGGTCGACATCAAAGAAGGCCTGCCTCAGGGAAAGGCCCTCGACATCGACCAGATGGGCGCCGTCCTCGGGTTCGAGCCGAGCATCAGAGGCTCGAACGGGTACGAAGAGACCGCAGGATCCGATGTCGTCGTCATCACTGCCGGGCTGCCGCGCTCGCCCGGCATGAGCCGAGACGACCTGGTCACGACCAACGAGAAAATCGTCGGTTCCGTCACCGAAGAGGCGATCGCGCAGAGCCCGGACGCGATCCTGATCATCGTCTCCAACCCGCTCGACGCGATGTGCCACGTCGCGAAGAACGTCTCGGGCTGGCCGAAGGAACGCGTCTTCGGAATGGCCGGCATCCTCGACACGGCACGCTTCTCGACTTTCATCGCCTGGGCCACCGGATCCTCGGTGAAGGACGTCCAGGCGATGGTGCTCGGCGGGCACGGCGACCAGATGGTCCCGGTCGTTTCCGCCACGACCGTCGGCGGCATCCCGCTCCGCAAGCTCGTTGGGGACGACGAGATCGACGCGATGGTGCAACGCACCGCGAAAGGCGGCGGTGAGATCGTCGAGCTCCTCGGCACTTCCGCCTGGTACGCGCCGGGCGCCGCCGCCGCGCAGATGGTCGATTCGATCATGCTCGATGAAAAGCGCGTGCTTCCCTGCACGGCCTACCTCGAGGGCGAGTACGGCATCGAGGGGCTCTACATGGGCGTGCCCGTGAAGCTCGGCACCCGCGGCATCGAGCAGATCGTCGAGCTCGACCTGACAGACGAAGAGCACGCGGCGCTCAACGCCTCCGGCGAGGCCGTCCGCGAGGTCGTCGGCGTCCTAACGACCTAGTGGACCTCGGTCTCAAGGGCCGGACGGCGATCGTCTCCGGGGCATCGTCGGGCATCGGCCTGGCGACCGCCGAGTCGCTGGCGGCGGAAGGCGCCAACGTCACGATGTTCGCTCGGCGCCGGGACCTCCTCGGACGCGAGGCCGACCGCATCGGAGCACTCGCGGTCCGCGGCGACGTGAGGAATCCACGGGATCTCGAGACCGTCGTCGAGCGCACGATCGCGGCGTTCGGGGGCATCGACATCCTCGTGTGGAACGGCGGCGGCCCTCCGCCCGCGACGCCGGTCGAGACCACGCCGCAGGCGCTGGAAGAAACCGTCGAGCTGCTCCTCATGCCGGCCGTTCGCCTCGTGAACCTTTGCCTGCCTCATCTGACCGAGAGCCCCGCCGGCCGGATCCTCTTCTTCACCTCGATCGCGGTGAAGGAGCCGGTCGACAACCTTGCCTTGACGAACGCCGTTCGACCCGGCCTGACCGGCTGGGCGAAGTCGCTCTCGCGGCAGCTCGGCCCGCGCGGCATCACCGTCAACTGCCTGGCACCCGGGCGGATCGAGACCGCTCGCCTTGCCCAGCTCTATCCGGAGGGCCCGACCGAGGCTGACGTCAAGGCGATTCCGATCGGCCGCTGGGGCACGCCGCAGGAGTTCGGCGACATCGCGTGCTTCATCGCCTCGGATCGAGCCCGCTACGTCACCGGGACGACGCTGCTCGTCGACGGCGGCATGGCGCACGGGTTGTTCTAGACGGCGCCGCTCGGCGCGCGACTATCCTCGGACCGTGCTCTCGCGGCTTCTGACGCCGGTCCGACTCGCGTCGGCCGGCCTCGTTCTGCTCATCGTCACCGTCGCGATCCTCGTCACGCGGAGCAGCGACCACTACCTCGAGGTGCCCGACCGGGCTCATCCGCTGGGCGGTCTGGTCAAGGTTCCGGACGCGAAGGACGACGCCGACGGTGGCGGTATCTACTACGTCGACGTCCTGCTCAAGCGGGCCAGCCTGCTCGAGTCGGTCCTGCCGGCCCTTCGGCCCGACGGATCCGACTTGATCCCGCGATCCGCGGTCGTTCAGCCCGGCATCTCCGAGCAGGAGCGCTTCAAGCTGGAGCTTGCGGACATGAGGATCTCGCAGATCGTCGCCTCGACGGTCGCCTTGCGTCAGCTCGGTTATCGCGTGCCGATCCGCCCAGGCGGCCTCCGCGTCGCAGCGGTCACGTCCGACTCGCATGCCCGCACGCTGCTCCGCCCCGGCGATGTCATCGTCTCGGCGAACGGCACTCCCGTGCGAACCCGCGAAGACCTCCAGGCGGTGCTTGCGCGCCTGAAGCCCGGCGACGACGTGACGCTCGGAGTCCGGCGCGGCAAGGACGTGCGGATGATCAAGGTCGAGACGACGAGCGACGAGACGGATCCCAAGCGACCCATCATCGGGATCCTTCCGTCGCAGGCGCTGAGCGTTCGCTTTCCGTTTCCGATTCGTTTCGACCTGGGCGACGTCGGCGGCCCGTCGGCAGGGCTTGCCTTCGCCCTCGAGCTGCTCGAGAAGCGTGGGCGTGACGTCGACCACGGCTATCGCGTCGCCGCGACGGGCGAGATGCAGCTCGACGGACGCGTGACGAGGATCGGAGGCATCAAGCAGAAGACGATCGGAGCCCGTAAAGCACATGTCGACGTCTTCCTCGTGCCCACCGATGGGGACAACGCGCGCCTGGCGAAGCGCTATGCCAATGGCCTTCGCATCATCCCTGTGAAGAGTTTTCAACAGGCGTTGCATGCGCTGGCAACGCTGCCTCCGAAGGCGTAATTAGCGCGCGGTTTCGGCAGACCGAATCTGCCGGAAAATGCTTAGTTTTCATCAGGGGCAACTCTTGTCCTTGCGACCGTCGTTCGTAGTATCCCCGCTTGGCAAGCGACCTCGATTGCCGGGCAGGAGGGTGAGGGTGTTGGGCAAGCGCAACGAACTCACGTGCGACGACTGCTACTTCCGCCGCGCCGGGCTCTGTGCGCTTCCGACCGACTCGCCGTGTCCCACGTTCCGCCTCCATAGCCGAGGAGCCCTCGTGCCGCCTCGCCAGCCTCGGCTCGTGCCGCGGCCGCTCGTGGACTTCACGCCCGCCGCGAGCCCGTAGCTCAGACCGGCGTTGGCTCGCGAACGAGGCGAGCGAGCCGACCGACTCCTTCTTCGATCTCTTCCGGCGAGACGAAGCTGAACGCGAGCCGCGCGCTGTTCGCTGAGCCACCGAAGTCCGGGCCGGGTACGAAGGTCACGCCCGCCGGAGCCGCGCGACCGAGCAGCTCCGCCGCCTTCACATCTGCGGCGAGCTCGAGCCAAATGAAGTAGCCGCCCTCCGGGCGGCTCCACTGGGCAGCCGGCAGCTGCCGCTCGAGCGCCTCGAGCATCGTGTCGCGGCGCGCGCCGAGCAAAGCCCGAACGCGCTCGAGGTTCGGCTCGAGACGACCACGACGCAAGAACTCGAAGACGGTGGCCTGCCCGATCAGCACGGGCGTGATGTAGGTCGACACGGCAAGCGCCTCCACATCGTGCTCGAGCTTTTCCGGCAGAACGAAGTAGCCCACACGGAGCCCCGGCGCGACGGTCTTCGAGAACGACGACGAGTAGACGACACGCCCGCCCCCGTCCAGCTCGAAGAGGGTCGGCGGCGACTCGCCCTCGAAGCGCACCAGCCCGTATGGATCGTCCTCGATCACGAGCAGGTCGTGGTCACGCGCAAGTGCCACGAGCTTGTGCCGCCGCCCAGTCGAGAGGGTCCGGCCGCTCGGGTTCTGGAACGTGGGGATCGTGTACAGGAACGCCGGCTTCTCACCGGTCTCGAGCGCACGCTCGAGCGCATCGAGGTCGAGCCCCTCCTCGTCCAACGGCAGCGCAGTCGTGTCGATCCCGCGCGCGGCGAGGATCTTGAGCGGGCGGTCGTAGGTCGGTGCTTCGACGAAGACTCGCCGGCCCTCGAAGCGCTGGGCGAGGAAGACGAGCCCCTGCAACGACCCGTTGGTGACGAGCACGCGCTGTGGCTCGACGCCGTGACGCTCTGCGATCCACTGGCGCAGCGGCTGGTAGCCCGCGGCCGATCCGTAAGAGAGCACCGTGCTGCCGTCCCGCTCGACGGCCGCCCGTGCGCAATCCGCAAGCTCGCCGACCGGGATGCACTCGGGACCCGGGACTCCCCGTGCGAAGGAGATCGTGTCCACGAGAGCGAGTGTAGACTAG